>NZ_LWFX01001305.1:0-3180 GCF_001635175.1 Alcanivorax sp. HI0083
TCAGCCCTCCCAAGGCGGCAAAGCCTCCAGGCAACGTGTACCGAACAGAAACGTACAGATTAGCGGCGAACGGAGACTGCCAGACTCGGCCGCGGCGACCGCGGCCCGCCAACTGGCATTCGGTGATAAATACCTGGGGATGGGAAACAGGCCCTACCAATGCCAGGGCATCCGCGTTGGTAGAACCGGTGACCCACTGATAATGCAGGTCCGCAGCACCGCCGAGACGGCGCTGCACAATATCGGAATCGATCAACTCCAGTGGCTGAGCCAGCCGATAACCTTTGCCTTTCACAGATTCCAGAGTAAGACCGAAATCCGCAAGGCGCTGGACTCGCTTCCAGACCCCAGCCCGGGAAATACCCAACACCTCCCCAAGCTCTGAACCGGAACGAAAGTTACCATCGGCGAGAAGACGGACCAGCGACTGATCCGCCTCTTTCATCGTGCTCAAGCCTCCCAAACAACCCCGCGCGTCTTGGACCACTGAGCAATATCATCAGCGTAACGTTTTTCGATTTCATTGCGCTTGAGCTTCAATGTCGGGGTGATCAGGTTATTTTCGACACTCCAGGCATCTTTGCACACGATCAACGTGGTCATACGCTCGTGAGGGTCCAACACCTCGTTGACGCGAGCGAGCAGTTTCTCCAGCTCCTTGGTAAAGTGCTCCTTCTCACTGCCCTTACTCAAACGCTCCTGCTCTTCCGGAGTAATGTTAAGCAAGGCAACCGGCTGCCCCATACCCTCGCCGATTACACAAGCCAGCTCGAGACCCGGCATGGTAGACAGTCGATTCTCGATCGGCGCTGGCGCCACATATTTGCCCTTTTCCGTTTTGAAAATCTCTTTCACGCGACCAGTGATGCGCAAACGGCCCTTGCCGTCGATTTCACCCACATCGCCCGTGCGCAACCAACCGTCTTCGGTCAGATCTTCCGCTGTCTTCTCAGGCTGCTTGTAGTAACCCTTCATATTCCCCAAGCTGCGCACGAGAATTTCGCCACCTTCTCCGATACGGCATTCAACCCCATCATTGGGTGTGCCCACCCAACCAATTTGTTGGTCGCCCTCTTCGGTGGTGTGCGACCACGCCAGGTTTTCTGTCATGCCGTAAACTTCGAGAATTTCCAGATCCAGTTTCTTGAACCAGGTAATAATCTCAGGTGACAGCGCGGCGGCACCCGACAGCGCAATACGGCACTCATCCAGCCCCATGGCACCAAGCACTTTTTTCTTGATGATTTTGTTGAGGAAAGGAATTTTGAGCAATCGGTTGAGTTTTTTCGGCGGCACGGCTTCTGAAGCCTTCTGGTAAAACTTGGACCAGATCCGCGGCACAGCAAAAAATACCGTTGGTTGTGCCCGCTTGATATCTTCGCCAAAGGTATCCAGAGACTCGGCAAAAAAGATTTTGTTACCCACATACAGCACCGCGATTTCCACTGCCACGCGCTCAGCCACATGAGACAGAGGCAAGTAAGAAATCATGCGTTCGTCAGGCTTAAGGTCGTACACCTTGATCATCTTCTCCCCGACGGCGGAAAGACTCTCAAAGTCGTGCATCACACCCTTGGGCATACCAGTGGTGCCAGAGGTGTAAACGATAGTTGCGAGATCCTTCAGGTCCGGCACATTAATCTCAGCCAGAGGCGCAGTATCGCGAATAATATCCGGCCATTTTGGGAAGGCTTGCAACGCATCATCCGGCGCCAGACTCAACGCAATCTGCTGCACACCATCAGGCACACCCGCTTTCATCATGTCCCAGTCATCGAGCTTGCCCACAAACAGAAACTTGGACTCACTATGCTCCATGATCTGACGCACTGTTTCGGCCACCAACGTCGGATACAAAGGCACGCTGACACCGCCCGCCATCCAGATTGCCACGTCAGTGATAATCCACTCGGCACAGTTCTTGGACACCAGCGCAACGTGGTCGCCCTTCTTCATCCCCTGAGATTGCAGATAGGCAGCAATCTTGCGCGCCTCTTCATCCACCTGTTTCCAGGTGTATTCACGCAGCTCACCACCACCCAGAGGCTGAACAAATGCCACGGCATCGCCGTGTTGCGAACGACGCTGAGCCAGAGCCTGCAGCGGAGTCATCACACTCTTTCCTGTTGTCATAATTCTCAACCTTTCCCGAGTCTAAAATGTCAATGAAACGGCCCGCCCAACGAACGGCAAACCGGAGCAGGCACCCCTGCGAATTCCTTTAAAGATGATCCAGCAGATAAAGCATCACCTTGACTGCTCAAGTCCCAGAAGGCGCCCGCATAGAACCGGAGCACCTCCCGCTGCCCACCTATCCCACTGTCATCCCCAAACAGCAAACCCCAACCATACCACTTTCCCCCGCCGCAATGGAGTCTTTCACAGCCCCGAAAGCACCGGTAAACGCTTGTTTACTGTAGGAATACACACTGGCACCGCACCAAGAGTAGAGCCTTACCGCCGAAGGATAAAGAGCAATAGAGCGCCCTCCTCATCGAAAGGATGCCTGAACAAAATTCAGACCAGAAGCAGCAACAAACGGACCGATCGCGGCCAACGCATCAGCAGCGCAGCTCTTGACCTGGGAAATAAACAAGCAGGTTGATTTTGTTGCACACTGCCACCCCACGTCGCTCACATAGCCAGGCACACAGCCTTAAGGCACAAGAGGAGCAGTGCCGGAAAGCAAAATGAGGCAGATTGAGGGGAGAGTGCGGGCTTCCAGTGAGCAAACAAACAAACCGACACTTGCGCGACAAGGATTATCTGTTTCTTTAAGAGCCTGACGATGACCTATTTAGGTAGCGAGCATGCTCGCTACCCCCTTCGGGACGCCTGCGGCGCACCAAACTGGCTCCTGCGGAGCATCGCTTGTCACACCTCGGTCCCCCTTGAGGGGATGGCGGCTTCGCCGCGAGGTAGGGAGAGGAGTTCACCGTATCTTAAACCAAACAAAAAACCCCCGTCACTTTCGTGGCGGGGGTCTTTTGTTTGGTTTAAGAGCCTGACGATGACCTACTCTCACATGGGGAAGCCCCACACTACCATCGGCGATATGTCGTTTCACTTCTGAGTTCGGCATGGGATCAGGTGGTTCCAACATTCTATGGTCGTCAGGCAAACTGGTTTGGTTGTCCTGAATAATCAGGATGACCAAATAGGTTGCCTTACCGGTGTTCT
>NZ_LWFX01001306.1:0-2231 GCF_001635175.1 Alcanivorax sp. HI0083
GGGTTTCGCTATTCACTATTCACTATTCACTGTTAACTATTAACTAAAGCTCGACGCCCTTCTGCGCCTTCACCCCCAAATCCTTGAACGCATGCTTCACCACTTTCATTTCCGTCACGGTGTCGGCCAGTTCGATCAGTTCCTTCGGTGCATAGCGGCCGGTAACCACCGCATGTTGCATGGCGGGGCGGTTTTGCAGGTCGTCCAGCACACGGTCCAGGTCGAGGTACTCGTAGCGCAACGCGATGTTCAGTTCGTCCAGCAGAATCAGGTCGTAGCTATCGTCCTTGAGCATCTTCGCGGCCATATCCCAGGCGGCACTGGCCGCAGCCACATCCCGCTCCCGGTCCTGGGTATCCCAGGTATAGCCTTCACCCATGACGTGATAATCCACGTTGGGCAGATCACGGAAAAAGGCCTCTTCCCCGGTACTGAACGCGCCCTTGATAAACTGCACCACGCCCACTTTCATGCCATGCCCCAACGCCCGGGCCACCATCCCGAAGCCAGAGCTGCTCTTGCCTTTTCCCGGTCCGGTCAGGACCAGCAGGATGCCCTGATCCTTGTCCGCATTGGCGATACGGTCACGCATGATTTCCTGTTTTTTGGCCATGCGCCAGGCATGGCGCTCCGGGGTTTTCGCATCGTCACGCATGGTCTTCTCCTGTGCGGGAAAGGGGATCCTGATCTGAAAAAATCGCTTCAGCGCGAAAGTGGCCGTTAAAGATATCCGCCACCACTTGCGGGGCCGACGGAAAATAACCGTGGAAGAAACTCGCCACCAGGCCCTGATCCTGATAGACCGGCTCGCCTTGCGTACCGGTTTGTTTCTGGCTGAAAACAGTGGGCGTTAACGGCGTCGACAAACAGCCATGGTGGAAGGTATGCCCGCGCAGCTCCCCCTGTGGAGTGGTCAGCGCCTGCATGCCCAGCCCCTGCAGTTTTTTCGTCAGCGCTGCCTCACCCTGCAACAGCCCGAAACCGGCATGGCGTTTTTCATCACCATCGATCAGGGTTGCCATGCAACTCATCAAGCCACCGCACTCCGCCAGAATCGGTTTGCCGGCCGCGTGGTGGTCGCGAATGGCGTCGCCCATGGCGATATTCATGGCCAAGGCTTCCCCGTGCAATTCCGGGTAACCGCCCGGCAGCCATAGCGCATCTACCTGGGGCAACGCGGCATCCTGCAATGGGGAAAAGAACGTCAGGGTTGCCCCCATCTGACGTAACGCATCCAGATTCGCCGGATAGATAAAGGCGAAGGCCGCATCACGGGCAATGCCGATACGGCATCCGTCCAACAGGGGCGGCAACGGCTCAGGCGCTGCTGCGGAAAAACGCACCGGCTGCGGCAACCGGTCCAGCCCTGCCTCCTGCAATACTGCCGCCGCCTCATCCAGACGCGCATCCAGATCCGCCAGCTCTCTGGCCTGCACCAATCCCAAATGACGCTCGGGCAAGGTCATGGCCGGATGCCGGGGCACCGAGCCCAGCAAGGTCACGTCCTCAGGCATACCTTCCTGCAACAAATCGCCATGACGTTGGCTGGCCACCCGGTTGGCAATCACCTCGTTGACCACCAGATCATCGCGATAATTGGCCAGCCCCAACGCAACGGCACCGAACGTTTGCGCCATGCCCCAGGCGTCGATCACCGGCAAGGCGGGGATACCCGCCAGCACCGCCAGATCCGCACTGGATGGCGTGCCGTCGAATAGCCCCATGGCGCCTTCCACCAGAATCAGATCGGCCTCTTGCGCAGCCTGCGCCAGGCGCCAGCGGCATTCATGCTCCCCGGTCATCCACGGTTGCAACTGGTACACCGGCGCGCCGCTGGCCTGCTCCAGAATCATCGGATCCAGATAGTCCGGGCCGAACTTGAACACGCGAACCCGGCGCCCCGCATTGCGGTGCAGCCTTGCCAGCGCGGCGGTAATCAGGGATTTACCCTGCCCGGAACCCGGTGCGCTAATCAGCGCCGCGGGCACCGTGGCATTTAATAAGGTTGCCATCGTAGGACTCATTTACGTTTAATTTTCCAGCTACGCTGGTTGCGCTAACCGGGGACAAACACCGGCGCACCATTGACTTGCGCCACCACCAGCTTCTGATCGTAAAGACGTTCCAGCGCCTCCGGCACCAGCATGGTGTGCGCCGGGCCGAAGCACAGCTCGCCGTCCGGATAGAGCAATAGCAGGTGATCACACCAGCGGGCGGCCAGGTTCAGATCG
>NZ_LWFX01001307.1:0-4397 GCF_001635175.1 Alcanivorax sp. HI0083
ATAACTTTGTCGGTATTCAGTTGCGGCCGGGCGGAGAGGCGCTGCAGACGCTAATGAGCGAGCTGCAGGAGCGCGGTTATCCGGTGGTGGATATGAGCGGTAATGAGATGGCCAAGCTGCATATTCGTCATCTGGTGGGCGGGCACACCTCCCGGCATGACCTGAAGGAGCGGCTGTTCAGGGTGGAATTTCCGGAGCGCCCCGGAGCGCTGATGAAGTTTCTGCAATCCCTGGGCGAAAAATGGAATATCAGCCTGTTCCATTACCGTAACCACGGCGCGGCCTATGGCCGTGTGCTGGTGGGCTTCCAGGTGGAGGATGGCAAGCAGAGCAAGCTATTGGCCGACCTCAAGAAGGTGCCTTATCCCATGGTTGAGGAGAGCGACAACCCCGCCTACCGGTTATTTTTGAACTAATCGCTATTTAGCCTGTCGGTTAATCGGCGTAGCCGGTTTTGTTTGCGTTTCCGTCTTTTTTGTCCGATTTTTTGCTAACTCATTGATTTTACATTGTGTTGGTTGTTAAAAGGGGCAACGATTGACGAGCGTAGCGCACTTTGAACGTAGAGAGTTACTGCAGAGTTCTGTTAAGAAGTGTCAGCAACCCGCGCTAACTGCTTGACTTTACATTTGGAAATGATCAAATTTTGACCCACTTGGCATTTTATGCTGTTAAATCAGACTAAGGTGACAATCTTGTTAATACTTTTGGGTCACTTTTTTCATATTGCTGTACCGTTTTGGGGAATAGAACAATGAAGAAAAAGCCGGACGCCCTGGTGCTACTGGCGGTTGTTTTCGGGTTAGGCGTGCTGGTCAGCAGCCTCACCCATGGTGGAAATGAACCGGATTACCAGCGTTACGCTGACAGCGCAGGCATTACTGTCACGCAGACGACGCAGTAACAATACTCTCTACCGGTTGGTCCCACGGGGCCACCGGCAGCTCGCCTCTCTCCATTTTCTGAAAATCGTACCCCGCAGCCACCAGCCGTGGCCGTCGAGGGTGCCGTGCCAGTTGTTCCAGGGTGCGATCGTAGTAGCCGCCCCCCATTCCCAGCCGATACCCCGCCTCATCAAACGCCACCGCAGGCAGAATAATCACATCCAGTGCCCACAGGGCCCGGCCACGGTAGCGCAGGGCGGGCTCGTGAATGCCGTAGGCATTGGCTCGCATGGGATGGTGATGCTGCCAGAGGCGAAATTGCAGATAGCCGGGCCGCAGAGCGTCGACAAAAGGCAGATAGGTAGAGGCCTGTTGAAAACGCGGGTGGCGCAAGGCAGGGCGTACATCCAGTTCGCCGTCGTTGGGCAGGTAGATAGCCACGTGGCGGGCAGGACGATGTTGAATGGCCCGGGCCAGGGCAGGGCCGAAGCGTGCACTGGCGCGGCGTCGCTGGCCGCTGCTGAGGGCGCGGCGGCGCTGTCGGAACTGTCGGCGCAGTTGCTGGCGTTGTCGCGTGTCGGTGGTTTTCGCGTCAGGCATCCGGCGTCCGGCGTCAGGCGATAATATAAGGGTGCTTCCCGGCCCGCCGCTGCGGGTTTGACCCTTGAACCGAAGGTTCAAGGTGGAGGCAGCAGCATTGCCCTCAGGCTTTCCGCTCAATAGGCGGACATGCACACGGACAAGGCAATATATGCCCCCGGGTAGTACATTATCGGCAAGGGGACTTGACCCTCTGGCGCACGGGCCAGGAAGCACTTGGGGTAATTGTATCAGTGGTGCAGGGGCCGGGTCAGTCTTGACAGGGAAGGGATTTCGTTGGTGGTTCTTGGTCTGGATGCGAAGCCGCTGTAGGAGCACCTCTTGCAGGTGCGAACCCCGTGTAAGCGCGTAAATCGCTGGTGGCTCGATGGGGTTCTCTGAGCGCGTGTCGTTAGCTGTTTCTGTGTGGTCTCGTTATGCTCGGTTCGCACCTGCAAGAGGTGCTCCTACAGGCGAGGCGGAGAACAGTTACAGCTTCCGGCGGGCGTCTTCGAAGGCCTGGATTTCCTCTTCCAGGCGGCCGAGCAGGGCCTGCACGCGGGCTTCGCTTTCAGAATCCTGGGAGACGCTCTGGCGGGCGCGGAGCAGTTCGTGGCTCATGTTCAGAGCGGTCATGATGGCAATGCGCTCCAGGCCGATCACATTGGCATCGCGGACTTCGCGCATCTGTTCGTCCAGGTAACGGGCGGCCGCCAGCAGGTTGTCCTGTTCCCCGGCGGGGCAGGCGACGCGATACTCCTTGTCCAGTAGATGAATTACCAGGGAGTTTTCGTTAGACATTCCGGATTACACCGCATTGGCTGTGAGTCAGAGTCAGGCAGGAGACCACGCTCAGGATTCCTGCTCGAGAGATTTCAGACGCGAGATGATGGCCTCGACTTTATTGCGGGCGGCATCATTTTTTTTCAGTAACTGGGCCCGTTCTTCCACCAGTTTGCTCTCGCGATCATGCAAGGCCTGGTTCTCTTGACGCAACCGCGCGCTGATGCGCAGCAGGTCATCGACTCGGGCTTCCAGTTGCCTCAGTTGTTGTTCCGTCGTCATGGCAAAATGGTCGCTGTTCGCCTAAGGTAGCTCCCCTGCACCTTACCGGTATTTTCCGGTGATGGCGCCCCCACCCGGATTGCAGGCTTTTTGTACTATAGGTGTGGGGTCTGTAAGGGTCAATGAAATTCAAGTGTGATAGCCACTTAGCACACACTTCTCAGGTAATCCCCAACTCTGCTTCCCGGGGCCGCCGCGCCAGCGGATCACCGGCTGTTGAAAACGGAAAGACGCATGTCCAACGATATTGATTTTGAGGTTCTCGTCCAGGGGCTGGCTGCGGCCGGCGTAAAGCATTCTCCCAGTGAACTGCAGGGGGTGATTGCCGGCCTGCTGGCCACCGGCCACGGCGGCCACAATGAGGAACTGCTTGGGGTGCTGGCTGCCCACGTGGATATGCCGGAGGGCTTTGGTGCCGAGATGAATGGCGCCCTGCTGGCGGTGCGAGACCAGTTGCACGGCGGTTACCAGGGAACCGGTCTGGAGCTGAACCTGCTGTTGCCGGGAGATGAGGAAGACCTTGGCTTGCGGGTGGCCGCGCTGGCCCAGTGGAGTGAAGGCTTCCTGGTGGGCTTTGGCACCGGCTCGGCCAACACCCACGACAAGGACCTGTCACCCGGCGTGCAGGAAGCACTGTCGGACCTGGCGGCAATTAGCCAGGTGGCTACGCCGGATGATGACGGCGACGCCGAGGAAGACATGTTCGAGCAGGTGGCCGAGCACTGCCGTATGTCTGCCCTGATGATTTACACTGAGCTGGTCATGCGCCATCAGGGCAAACCAGAGTCGGCGCCAGCGGATAAAACACCGCCAACCCGCCATTAATGGGGATCAGGCGTTTGGTTTGTTGCGTGAGTTGCGTGAAGCGTGCCGCCTGTTGCGTTATTTAAGGAGTCGTTTTGAGTATCAGCCGCCAGGAGTTTGCCCGTCGTCGTCAGGAGCTGATGACCATCATGGGGCCCAACAGCATTGCCATTCTGCCTGCCGCCCCGGAGCGCACTCGCAACCGGGACGTGGAGTACCCGTACCGGCAGAACAGCGATTTCTGGTACCTCACCGGTTTCGCCGAACCGGAAGCGGTGATGGTGCTGCTGCCGGGGCGCGAGTATGGTGAGTATGTGCTGTTCTGCCGCGACCGTGATCGCACCATGGAAATCTGGAACGGCTACCGCGCCGGGCCGGAAGGCGCGGTGTCTGAATACGATGCGGACGATGCATTCCCGATCAGCGATATTGATGAAATTCTGCCGGGGCTGATCGAAGGCAGTGAGCGGGTCTACTACGACCTGGGGCACGACAGTGAATTCGATCGGCGCCTGATGGGCTGGGTCAACAGCATCCGCGAACGGGTGCGCAGTGGCGCGCACCCGCCCGGCGAATTCGTGGCGCTGGCCCACCATCTGCACGACCTGCGGCTGTTCAAGTCTGCGGCGGAAAGCAAACTCATGCGCAAGGCGGCCAGCATTTCTGCCGGCGCCCACGTGCGCGCCATGCAGTCGGTGAAGCCAGGGATGATGGAATACCAGCTGGAAGCGGAATACATCCACGAATTCATGCGCCACGGTTCGCGCAGTCCCGCCTACCCGAGCATTGTCGGTGGCGGCGCCAACAGCTGCATTCTTCATTACATCGAAAACACCGGAAAGCTGAAAGCCGGAGATCTGGTGCTGGTGGATGCCGGTTGCGAGCTGGAACACTATGCATCCGATATTACCCGCACTTTCCCGGTGAGCGGCACATTCAGCAAGCCACAGCAGGCGCTGTATGAGCTGGTGCTGGCCAGCCAGTATGCGGCCATCGAAGCTACCCACCCGGACAACCACTGGAACGTGCCCCACGAGCAGGTGGTGAATATCCTTACTCAGGGGC
>NZ_LWFX01001308.1:0-5108 GCF_001635175.1 Alcanivorax sp. HI0083
GTGTGATCACACACCAACCATGGACGAGGTAACCATTATGCTTGGATGGGCTCTGACATTTCTTATCGTGGCAATTATTGCCGGCGTGCTCGGCTTTGGCGGTATCGCCTCCGGCGCGGCGTCCATTGCCAAAATTATTTTCTTCATTTTCCTGGTCTTGCTGGTCGTCAGCCTGGTGGCCAATGCGGTGAGAGGCCGCGGCCCAAAAATCTGACCACCGCATCACCGCAGGGCTATGGCCAAGCCATAGCCCTCCACTTTCATGTTCTGACATCTGGTCGCCGTTAATCGACAACCCCGCAAGGGAAAGGTCACGACAACCGTTGGTGCCATTCCTGTAAAGCGACCAGTTGTTTGGCTACCATTTCGCGGGTTTTTTCATCCACCAGATCGCCCTTGTCATCACATTTTTCATGGGCAGCAGACACAAACACTTCCGGTTTGTTCAGTGGATGCATATCCAGAAACACCAACACCTGGCGCAAATGATACTGGCTGCGGCTGGTGCCCATGCCTCCCATGGAGGCGCCCATGATCGCCACCGGTTTGCCGGCAAAAATCCCGCCGGGCACCCGCGACAACCAGTCGATCGCGTTTTTCAACACACCGGGGATGGAATAATTGTATTCAGGGGTAGCGAACAGCAACGCATCCGCCTGAGCGACCTGCTCCGCCAGCGCGACTACGGTTGCCGGTCGGTTGTCACCATCATCATCGCCGTTATACATGGGCACATCGGCGATCTCGCCGATGGTGATCGTCATGCCTGATGGGGCCAATGCCTGGGCCGCTCGTACCAGCCCCCGGTTATAGGATTGCTCCCTGAGACTGCCTGCTATCGCCAGAACCTTCATGCCATTACTCCCTGTTTTCTGAATCGGTCAACGCAAAGCCACACTGTAGCGAATGCGCATCCCAGCTTCCTCCACACTCGCGCTAGTGACAAGCCATAACCATCATCATCGCCGGGCCATTTATCCCCCATATGGGTGACGCATTTCTGTCACGCCCCGCTTACCATTCCTGAACGATTCACGGATAGCTGCTCGCAATGCCCATTGATATCACCCACTCCAACGCGCCCTTTATTCCCGGCCCGGCTCTCTATCAGCAGCTGGCCATTCTTAATGGCCTGTTGATCCTTGGGCTGAGCGACAAGAGCAGTGAGGCACAACAGATTCAGCATTTGAGTCTTGATCATCAACAACACATCACGCTGTTTCGTGGCAGCAGCCAGAGCCGTTTTGGTATGGCGTTCCGGTTTCATCGCCAGGATGTGGAGCAGATTGAAGGGGTGACACTGGAAGACGGGCGAGGGCATCTGCTGTTGCACACCCGGCCGGCGGCGATTCAGAGCCTGACGTTTATGCCCGGAAAAACCGCCACGGATACCGGCTACAACGCCGGCACCCTCAGCAGTGTGGATTTGTTGGTGCCGGCCAACCGGCTGGAGCAGGCGCAAGCCGCGCTCACTCGCATCTTTCGAATGGCAGGCTCCAGCTGGTCCCCCGGCCTGCCACCACATTGGCAGGGCGGCCAGGGGTAGCGGCAACGTTTATAGCAACGAAGGCTCCGCCGTCAGCGTACCATCGCGATAATCGCGCAGGGCCTGATTGATTTCTTCCTGCGTATTCATCACGAAGGGGCCGTACTGTGCAATCGGTTCGCCCAACGGCTTTCCCGCCAGCAACAGCAAGCGCGCACCGTTTTTTCCCGCCACCAGGGTGACACTGTCACCATCGGTGAAGGTGGCCAGGTGATCGGTCTCCACCGTTTCCCCTGCCACCCTGACGCGGCCTTCGAACAGATACAGAAAAGCGTTATAGCCCTGCGCCAGCGGAACCGTAAGCGTTTCCTCCGGGCGCAACACCACGTCCAGATACAACGGGTCCGCCTTGCCGCCTTTCACCGGAGCGCTGAGCGTCTGCCCTGCAAGGGTTACCTCTCCGGCAATGGCCTTGACCTGGCCGCCGCTGGCCAGATCCAGTCGCGGGATCTCATCGTCGCTAATATCCCGATACCCGGCAGGCTGCATTTTTTCCGCCGCCGGCAGGTTGATCCACAACTGAAAACCGCGCAGTAAACCGTCTTTCTGCTGCGGCATTTCTTCATGAATAATGCCACGGCCAGCGGTCATCCATTGCACGCCTCCCTGCTTGAGATCCCCTTCATTACCGAGATGATCCCGGTGGCGCATATGCCCTTCCACCAGGTACGTCACCGTTTCAAAACCCCGATGCGGGTGGGGCGGGAAACCGGCAATGTAGTCATCCGGGTTGTCGGAGGAAAACGCATCCAGCATCAGGAACGGGTCCAGTCGCACGGCCGGGTTAGAACCCAGCGCCCGCTTCAGACGAACGCCAGCACCATCGGATGTATCCATTGCCCGAATCGTATTGAGAATTGTGCGTTCCATGGGAACCTCCTGTGTTAAGCCTGACGCCAGATGCCGGACGCCCGACAAAACATCGCCAGCGTCTCGCCTGTGTCAGGCGCTGATAATTTCTCGCTCGCCCAGGCGTTCGCGGCCGTGGGGCGTGGTCCAGTCCAGTTGCGGCCCGATGGAAATAATCCCGTGGGGATTCACCGTCGGGTGGCTGCAAAAATAATGGTGGCGAATGTGCGTCATGTTCACCGTGTCCGCCACGCCGGGCAACTGATAGATCTCTTTCAGCAAGCCCTGCAAATTCGGGTAATCGCTGATCCGCTGACGGTCGCACTTGAAGTGCGTGACATACACCGGGTCAAAGCGAACCAGTGTGGTCCACAAGCGGATGTCCGCTTCGGTTAAGGTGTTACCCACCAGGTAGCGTTGTTTGCCGAGCAAGTCCTCCAACGCATCCAGGCGCTGGAACAAGGTCACCACAGCGTCGTCATAGGCCTCCTGGCTGGTAGCGAAACCCGCCTTGTAAACGCCATTGTTCACATCGTGATAAACGCCTTCGTTAATGCTGTCGATTTCTGCTCGCAGCGCCCGGGGATAATAATCGCCCGGGGTGGCACCCAGCCCATCGAAGCTGCTGTTGAGCATGCGGATAATGTCAGCCGATTCATTACTGACAATAGTGCCGCGCTGCCTATCCCACAGCACCGGCACCGTCACCCGGCCGGTGTAGTTGTCATCCGCTTTCAGGTACAACTCATAGAGCTTGCTAAAACCATGAAGCGGATCACCGGTGGCGCCGTCAAAATCGTCGCGCAGCTCCCAGCCGTTCTCCAGCATGTGCGGGTGCACCACAGACACGCCAATATGGTCCTGCAAGCCTTTCAGCGCACGCATGACCAGAGTGCGGTGGGCCCACGGACAAGCCAGGGACACATACAGGTGGTAACGCCCGCTTTCCGCCGGGAAGCCACCATCACCACTGGGCCCGGCGCTGCCATCGGCAGTGACCCAATTACGGAACTGACTTTCCGAGCGCTTGAAACGCCCACCGGTGCTTTTGGTGTCGTACCACTTGTCCTGCCACTTTCCGTCGACTAACAGTCCCATGGTTATCTCCTTGCGTTGACTATCGAGGAGCGAATAACGAGGAGCGAAAGGCAAAACGCTTGTCCTGATTTTCGAAACTTGTTACTCGCTTATTGTCACCAGCGTGTTACCCCGCCAGCGCCGCCTGTGCTTCGCTCATGGCTTTCTCTTTAGTCTCGTCACCCATGTTCAGCCCCTCCGCGTAAACGAAGTTCACATCGGTGATACCGATAAACCCGAAGAACAACTTGATATACGGCGTTACCGTATCGTTCTCGGTGCCGGCATACAGCCCACCCCGGGCCGCCAGCACCGTCACGGATTTATCATCCAGCAGGCCCAGCGAACCGTTTTCGGTATAGCGGAAGGTGATGCCCGCCCGCGCCACATGATCGATCCAGCTTTTCAGCTGGCTGGGAATGCCGAAGTTGTACATGGGCAGGCCCAATACAATGTGATCGGCGGCTTTCAGCTCGTCGATAAGCGCCAGGGAAAAGGCGTCCACCGCCTGCTGTTCATCGTTGCGCTGCTCGGGCGGTGTAAAAAAGGCGCTGACGCGATCGCCGTCCAGATGCGGAACCGGATCCGTGGACAGGTCACGAACGACCACGGTGGCCTGCGGATGCTGTGCTTTCAGCGCGTCCAGCTGCGCATTGACCAGCGCAGACGAATTGCCGTTATCACCAAACACACTGCTTTTGATCACCAGAATATTCATAACCCTAACTCCCTTTATTCCTGCAGCCGGCCCGGTGGTCGGCATGATTGTTTCGATGGGTCTATTGTGGTTTCAGTAAATAAGATATAAAACGGGATAAAACTGCACATTTAGCTCAGGAATTTCGATATGTCAGCCAAGATTACCCTGGATCAATGGCAGGCCCTGCTCGCCGTGGTGGATGAAGGCGGCTACGCCAGTGCCGCTGAGGCCCTGGACAAGAGCCAGTCGGCGATCAGTTACGCCGTGCAGAAGATCGAAACCGAGCTGGGCGTGCGCGCCTTCACTCTGGAGGGGCGCCGCGCCAAGCTCACCGAAACCGGGCAGATGCTGTACCGGCAGGCCAAGGTACTGGTGGAAGAGGCCAACCGCATCGAAAGCGCCGCCATCCAGCTGAGTCAGGGCTGGGAGCCGCTGGTGCGGGTGGCCGCCGACGGCCTGTTCCCCCAGCACTGCATGCTTTCCGCGCTGGATGCCTTTGCCCAGCACAGCCCGCTGACCCGGGTGGAGTACAGCGAAACCATCCTGTCAGGCTCCGATGAAGCCCTGCTGCGCAAGGAAGCGGATTTGGTGGTGGGCGGGCGTGTGCCACCGGGGTTTTTCGGCGACCCCTTGATGCGGGTACGCTTTCTGGCGGTGGCCGCCGCCGACCACCCGCTGGCCCTGGCCGATCACCTGACCCACGAAGACCTCCGCCAGCACCGCCAGATCGTGATCCGCGATTCCGGCAGCCGCCGTATTGATTCCGGCTGGCTGGGCGCCGAACAGCGCTGGACCGTCTCCCATTCTTCCACCCGCATCGCGGCGATCCGCCGTGGGCTGGGCTTTGCCTGGGTGCCGGAGGCCGAAATCGGCGACGCCCTGGAGACCGGTGCGCTGAAGATACTGGCCCTGGATGAAGGCGTGGAGCGTATGGTG
>NZ_LWFX01001309.1:0-4837 GCF_001635175.1 Alcanivorax sp. HI0083
CTGCAAACCTGCCAACCCTGGCGTTGGTCCGCCAGCTCTGGCAGCAGACCTGGCCCATGGCCATGGGCGTCATGTCCCTGCTGGGCTTTTATCTGGTCGACAGTATCTTCGTGGCCCGGCTGGGCACCGCACCGCTGGCGGCCCAGTCGTTCACTTTTCCGTTGGCGTTTCTGGTCATCGGTGTGCAGGTGGGCATCGGTATTGCCATTGCCGCGCTCATCTCCCGGGCCATCGGTGCCGGCCAGCAGGAGCAGGCCAACCGGTTGGGGGCGCTGGTGCTGGTCGGCGGTGGTGTGCTGCAGGGTGTGCTGGTGCTGGTGTTGTGGCTGATCCAGGAACCTGCCTTTGCGTTGCTCGGCGCCAGTGAAGAGATTCGCGCCATGATCCGGCCCTACTGGGCCTTGCAGGTGCCGGCCATGTGGGTCGGTGGGGTGGTGTACTTCGGTTACAGCCTGTTCCGCGCCCACGGCAACACACGTTTTCCCGGCATGATGATGGTGCTCACCAGCCTGCTGAATCTGCTGTTCGATCCGATTCTGATTTTTGGTATCGGCGATTGGCAGGGGTTTGGTTTGCCCGGTGCGGCGCTGGCGACCTTGCTGGCGTTTTCCCTCGGTGGCGTGATTGTGGCCCTGTCTCTGCGGGGCAAGGGTTGGGTGCAACGCGCTGGTATGCTGGTGCAGATGCGTGCGTCGGCCTGGCCGTTTGCGCAGATCGCTGGCCCGGCCATGATCAGCCAGTTGATGCCGCCGTTGGCGGCCATGGTGGCCACGGCGCTGGTGGCCCGCTCCGGTGACCAGGCGGTGGCCGCCTGGGGCATGGCCAGTCGCCTGGAAAGTTTCTCCATCGTGCTGGTGCTGGGCATGACCATGGCGCTGCCGCCCTGGCTGGGGCGTTGTTATGGCGCTAACGACTGGGCCACTGTGCGGCGGCTGATGCAGGTGGCGGCGGGCATGGTGGTTGCCTGGCAGGTGCTGCTGGGGCTGGTGATGGCGTTGCTGGCGGCGCCGCTGGCCAGCGTACTGGTCGACACCCCGGCGGTGCAGGCCTTCCTGACCGTGCTGATTCGCTGGATGCCGCCCAGCTATGGTTTTCTGGGCGTCTGCATGTTGGTGGTATCGGCCAGCAATGCGCTGGGCTGGCCCATGCGTGCCATGCTGATTTCTTTCTTGCGGCTGTTCCTGTGCTATTTGCCGTTGTTGTGGCTGGGCTTCGAGTTGGGTGGTTTTGGTGGCTTTGCCCTGGGCGCGGCCTTCGGCAATGTGCTGGCGGGGGTGATGGCGTGGGGTTTCTATCAGCAGGCGCTGAAGGCAGTTGACAGTTGATAGTGGACAGTTGACAGCTACGCGGACGGTTTCTTCTTTATCTTGAAGCGCAAGAGGCCGCGTCCAGAGTTTGGGCGCGGCCTCTTGCGTTTGAAAGTTGGCAGTGGCTGTTTCGCGCCGCTGTCAACTGTCCACTATCAACTCTCAACTATTATCGTTTCGTTCCCATTCCGGTGGTTTCCACAGGTGTTTGAGGCGCTGCCCAAGCGGGCCTTTCTGGCGGATGGCCCGGAACATGTCTGCGTATTCATGGCACCAGTTCACCACAAGGCTGTTGCTGTACACCGGGCGGGTGATGCCGTATTCCACCGGTTGGTCGTCTTTTTCTTCCACGAAGGTGCCGAACAGGCGATCCCAGATGATGAAAACCCCCGCGTAGTTCCGGTCGATATATTCCGGGTTGCGGCCGTGGTGCACTCGGTGATGGCTGGGCGTATTGAAAATGTATTCGATGGCCGGGTGCAGTTTGCCCACCAGGGTGGTGTGGATGAAATACTGGTATACCAGCGACAGGGCATAGCACACCCCGATCCATACCGGGTTGTAACCGAGAAAGGCCAGTGGCACATAGAACAACCAGCCGCCGTTGAAGATGTTGGTAGCATTCTGGCGCATGGCAGTGGAGAAATTCATCCGCTCGGAGGAGTGGTGGGTCACATGGGCGGCCCAGAACCAGCGCACCCGGTGTGAGGTGCGGTGGAAGCCGTAGTAGCAGAAATCCACCAGAAACCACAGGGCGATGGCGGTAAAGACGTTGAGCTCAATATCGAGCAACCGGTGCTGATACGCAAAGGCATACACGGGGAAGGCGATCAGCCCGGCGAACAGCAACTCGGTGGTCTGGTAGCCGGCACCGAGCATGAAATTGAGCCAGGATTCACGGCCATCCACCAGCCGGTTGTTGTGGCGAATCTTGCGGTATTCCCACAGGAACAGGCCAATAAAAAGCGGCGTGGCCACGACAAAGATCAGCTGTCGGGCATCCAGCGCCAGCCAGTCGGGCAGGGCATTCCATAGCGGTACCAGGCCGCTGTTCTGCCAGACGTTGTTGAACCAGTCCATTAATGCCATAGAAACCTCGAAGCTCGGTGGGAGCGCGGTGAAACGTGGAAGATGGCAGTGTGCGACAAGCGCGGCGGATAGTATTGACTATCCATGCCTTATTTTTGACAATTTAGGCCAACAGGGTAAACGTCACCCACAAGGAGAGACCATGGCCGCTGCCATGCGCGTCACCGGGGCCTGGGTACAGTTGCTGACCGACTGGCTGGACCGGGAAAACCTGCCTGCCCCTGCATTGCGCACGGTGCTGGACAGCCGCTCGCCAGCGGATGTGGTGCCGCTGCCGCTGTGGCGGGATCTGCTACAGCAGGCGGTGTTGTTGCGCCCGGAGCGGTTGGCGCCGGGGCTGGAAATCGGCGCCATGATCCAGCCCCGCCATGTGGGCATGCTGGGCTATCTGATTCTCACCTGCCGGACCCTGGGCGAAGCCATGCTGGCCTACCAGCGCTATGAGACCCTGTTCTACGGTCAGGACATGGTGGAGGTGGTGGGGCAAGGTGATCAGATGCTGGTGCGCTGGCCCGGGGAGGACTCCACCGGGGAGCTGGCGGACAGTGTGGCTATCGCGGCGCTGGTCAGCTTTCTGCGTCGGCAGGTGGATACGCCGCCGGTGCCTACCCGTGTTGATTTTGCTTTCCCTGGCCCCGAGCCGTCGATCCGGGCGGCGTTTGAAGCCTTTTTCGGCTGTCCGGTCCAGTTCGCTCAGGCGCACACCTGCGTTGCCTTTCCTGTCCACTTTCTTGCCATTGCCTTGCCGCATAGCGACCCGAGCATGCGCAGCCTGCTGGACCGGCAGGCCCAGGCCATGCTGCTGGCGCTGCCGGATTCCGACAGTTTTGATCGGGCCCTGCAACAGGCCATGGTGCGATTGATGCCGGAAGCGGCGGTGACCCTGCCGCGTCTGGCAGCGGAGCTGCACATGTCCGTGCGCACTTTGCAGCGTCGCCTAACCGAGCGGCAGTTAACCTGGCGGGAATTGCTGGACCGCACCCGCGAGCAACTGGCCCGCCACTACCTGGCCGACCAGTCACTGACGTTGGGGGATATTGCCTTGCTGCTGGGCTTTTCCGAGCACAGTGCTTTCAGTCGCGCCTACCGGCGCTGGACGGGAAACACCCCGGCACGGGCCAGAAAGCAGGCAGCAATGGCATACAAAACAGAAAATGCTGTGTAGTTTGGTGCTTTCGGCCGACGTGGATCGGCGAAACGCGCAGGCCGCGAATTCAGCGGGTGTTGGGCTATGGTTGTCGGCGTTGCTACCCGAACCAATCCAGTCGGTGAGAATTCCGGTCATTGCTGGCACGCCGTGCGGCGTGATTAATTTCCCGCCATCGTGCTCCGCGAGACGCCCTCGGAACGTTGAAACGACGCTGAGCTGAGAGGCTGGTGGAGACAGGCACAATGAGAGAGGAACACCGATGAAAACGCGTATTACCGAATTGCTGGGCATTGAGTATCCGATCGTTCAGGGCGGCATGCAGAACGTGGGTTATGCGGAGCTTGCCAGTGCAGTTTCCAACGCTGGCGGTCTGGGCATCATCACCGCCCTCACGCAGCCGACCCCGGAAGATCTGGACAAGGAAATCAAACGCTGCAAGGAAATGACCGACAAGCCCTTCGGTGTGAACCTGACCATTCTGCCGACCATCAAGCCGGTGCCCTACGAGGAATACGCCCGGGTAATTTGTGAAAACGGTGTCACCGTGGTGGAAACCGCCGGCCGTAACCCGGAACCGCATATGCCCCTGTTCAAGGAATACGGGGTGAAGGTGGTGCACAAGTGCACGTCAGTGCGCCATGCGCTCAAGTCGGAAAAAGTGGGTGTGGATGCGGTATCCGTGGATGGCTTCGAATGTGCCGGCCACCCGGGGGAAGATGACATTCCCAACCTGGTGCTGCTGCCGGCGGCGGCCCGTGTACTGAAAATTCCCATGCTGGCGTCCGGCGGTATCGGCACCGGGGCGCAGATGGCGGCGTGTCTGGCGCTGGGTGCCGATGGCATCAACATGGGTACCCGTTTCCTGGCCTCCAAAGAGGCCCCGGTACATGAAAACATGAAGAGAGCCATTGCCGAGGCGTCCGAACTGGATACCGCACTGATCTTCCGCCCCTTGAAAAATACCGCTCGTGTGTACAAGAACGCGGTGGCCACCAAGGTCAACGAAATCGAACGCGAAAAAGGTCAGGACATGAAGTTTGAATACATCGTGGATCTGGTGGCTGGTGTGAAAGGCAAGGCGGCACTCACCTCCGGTGAAATTGATGGTGGTATCTGGACGTCGGGGATCGTGCAGGGGCTGATCGATAGTTATCCGAGCTGTGCGGAAATCATCGATGACATTATCAGTGAATGTACCGGCACTATTAATCAGCGTCTGGCAGAAATCATGAAAAGCTAGGGAGCCTCTGAATAACGCCTTGCGTACTCAGCGTGGCCTGGAGCGTTCAGC
>NZ_LWFX01001310.1:0-5490 GCF_001635175.1 Alcanivorax sp. HI0083
ACGTGTACAAGGGCTGGAAAAAACCCAAACAGTTTGACCGCAACCTGATTGTGATTGGCGCAGGCTCTGGCGGGCTGGTCAGCGCCTACATTGCCGCCACCGTCAAAGCGAAAGTGACCCTGATAGAGAAACACAAAATGGGTGGCGACTGCCTGAATACCGGGTGCGTGCCGTCCAAGGCACTGATCAAGAGTGCCCGCGTGGCCTTCTATGAAAAGCAGGCGGAAAAGTTCGGCTTCGACAGCATTCGCAATGACTTCCGTTTCCGTACATTGATGGAACGTGTCCACACCATCATCAAGAAAATCGAGCCCCATGACTCTGTAGAACGCTACAGCGAACTGGGGGTGGACTGTCGGCAAGGTGAAGCGGCTTTTATTTCCCCCTGGGAAGTAGAGATCCGCAACGGTGATCACCGCGAACGCCTGACCGCCCGCAGCATTATCATCGCCACCGGCGCCCAACCGTTTATTCCACCGATTCCCGGTATCGAGGACATGGATGCACTCACCTCCGACACGCTGTGGAACATTGAAGAGCAGCCCCAGCGCCTTGTGGTCCTGGGTGGCGGCCCCATTGGCTGTGAGCTGTCGCAAACGTTTGCCCGTCTGGGCAGCCAGGTGACGCAGATACAGAAAGGCCCGCGCCTGATGCCCCGCGAGGATGAAGACGCCGCAGCACAGGTCACCACCGCACTGAAAGAGAGCGGCGTCACGGTACTGGTCGATCACACCACCGTGCGCTTTGCCCGGGAAGAGGGTGAAAAGGTGTTGTATGTCACGGGGGACGGACAGGAAAAGCGGATCGTATTCGATACGTTATTGCTGGCCGTGGGGCGCAAAGCCAACACCACAGGGCTGGGACTGGAAACACTGAAACTGCCCACCAATGGCAACGGCACCATCACCGTCAACGACCACCTGCAAAGCCGCTTCCCGAATATTTATGCCTGCGGGGATGTGGCCGGCCCCTACCAGTTTACCCATACCGCCTCTCACCAGGCATGGTATGCCTCGGTCAATGCCCTGTTTGGTTTCGCGAAAAAATTCAAAGTGGACTATCGGGTGATCCCCTGGTGCACCTTTACCGACCCGGAAGTCGCCCGGGTCGGTCTGAATGAACAGGAAGCCAACGAGCAAGGCATCGATTACGAGGTCACCCGCTACGGCATTGACGACCTGGACCGGGCTATCGCCGAAAGTGCCGACCAGGGGTTTGTAAAAGTGCTTACTGCCCAAGGCAGCGACCGGATTCTCGGCGTTACCATTGTCGGCCAGCACGCCGGGGAGCTGATTGCCGAGTACGTACTGGCCATGAAACACAAGCTGGGTCTGAACAAGATCCTCGGCACCATCCATATCTACCCAACCATGGCCGAAGCCAACAAGTTTGCTGCCGGGGAATGGAAAAAAGCCCGCAAGCCAGAGGGACTGTTACGCTGGGTAGAGCGGCTTCACGAGATTCGGCGCTAACCACAACATCGCAATTGACAATTATTATCATTACGGTGCACGGCCGTCCTGCCTTGAAGATATTGATAAGGAGAGCGCCGTGCTCCGCTTTTACCGTTATGGCTTGCCTGTATCGTTATTATCCCTTGCGTGTTCCCCGTTTGCTCTGGCCGAAGAAGCCGCTGGCGCCCATGAGCTGGGCCAGATTACGGTCTCAGCCACCCGCGCCCACTCCACCGTTGCTGAGACTCCGCAGAAAGTCCTCATCATCAGCCGCGAAGAAATTGAAGAACAACTGGCCATCAGTAATGACCCGGGGCAGGTACTCAGCAGCCTGATTCCCTCCTACTCGCCCAGCCGCCAGAAGCTCTCCAATGCCGGCGAGAGCTTCCGTGGCCGTTCGCCGCTATTCATGATCGATGGTGTACCGCAAAGCAACCCGCTGCGAGACAGTGCCCGCGACAGCTATACCATCGACCTGTCCATGGTGGAGCGTATCGAAGTGATTTATGGCGCCAGCGCAGAGCACGGGCTGGGCGCCACCGGCGGGATTATCAACTATATAACCCGCCGCGCCGACACCGGCACCATCAATCAGCAAGCCTCTGTCAGCCTGACTTCCGATGATGATTTTGATTCCGATGGTCAGGGCCACAAGGTGGACTACAGCATCAGTGGCCAGAAAGGCGACTGGGATTACCTGGGCGCCATCAGCCAGCAAAAGCGTGGCGTCTTCTATGACGGTAACGACCAGTTGGTTGGCATCGCCTACCCTGGTGAACTGCAGAACTCTACCAGCTATGACGTAATGGGTCGGGTCGGCTACTGGATTGACGACAACCAGAACGTCGAACTGATGCTCAATCACTTCGAACTGGAAGGCGAAGGCGATTATGTGCCGGTGCCCGGCAATCGGGATGAAGGTATCCCCACCCGAGCGCGCCCAGGCGACCCGGTAGGCGACCCGGGCTTCAACAAGGTGACCACCGCCAGTTTCTCCTACAGCCATGCAGACTGGTTTGGCAACAAGGCGGACGTGCAATTGTATAGCCAGCAGTTCCGCGCCCAGTTTGCCACCACCCCGTTCTTCCCTTACGTGGACAGTGCCGGGAATGATCAGCTCGACCAGACCCGCAACGAATCAGACAAGATCGGCGCCAAATTCACCCTGACCCGCAACGGCCTGCTCAACAATCGCCTGGGCATTACTACCGGCCTGGATCTGCTGCAGGATGAAACCAATCAGGATCTGGTCCATACCGGACGTACCTATGTGCCGGAAACCCAGTACCGTAATTACGCGCCCTTCCTGCAAGGCCGCTTCAAGCTCACCGACAAGCTCAATCTGAATGCCGGTGCCCGCTATGAAAAAGCCAAACTGAAAGTGGATACTTACTCCACCATCGACCGGACCAACGTGGTTAAGGAACCTCTGAATAACTCCTTGCGTACTCAGCGTGGCCTGAAGCGTGCAGCTGTTGAGTCTTGTCTTGACGGACAGGGTGGCTCCCTTTCCTAGAGGCAAGGCGCAGCAGATGTGCGCTTCAGGCCACGCCCTCCGGGTCTTCCAGGCTAGCCCGCACTCGTCGTTGCGTTTTTTCGATGGATGGACATACACCTTCAAAATCGCGCCTAGATTGCGAGCCAGCCTGAAAGACTGAGCATGCAAGGAGTTATTCAGAGGTTCCTTAATGACGATGTGGTCGTGGAAGGCGGCAGCCCGGACTTCAGCGAAACACTCTACAACGCCGGGCTGGTATACCAGCTCACAAGCTGGGCGCAGCTCTACGGCAGCTACTCGGAAGGGTTTGGCATGCCCGATGTGGGCCGTGTCTTGCGCGGCATCAACATCCCCGGCCAGGACGTAGATACCCTGCTGGATCTACAACCTATCGTTACCGACAACCAGGAAATTGGTGGGCGCTTCAACTGGGCACGCTACGGCTTTGAAGTGAGCTACTACGAATCCAACTCGGATCTGGGCGAGCGCCTCACCTACAACACCACTACCGGCACCTTTGAAGGCAGCCGGGAGAAAACCGAAATCCAGGGCGTGGAACTGTCCGGGCACATGCAGATTAACGACGCCCACCGCGTCAAACTGTCCTATTCCCACGAGGACGGCGAATCCGACACCGACGGCAACGGCGTTGTCGATACCGAACTGAGCGGCCTGAGCATTGCCCCCGACACGGTACAGATGAGCTGGAATGCCGGCTGGAGCCGCACCGTCTCATCCTATCTGCAAGTCAGCCATTTCTTCAGCCGCGGCTTTGATGACCCGGACCTGGACTTTGACGGCTACAGCCTGGTCGACGCCATGGTCAGCTACAAGCTACCCGCAGGTAAACTGGATCTGGGTATCGAGAACCTGACGGATGAAGACTACTTCACCTACTACTCCCAGGCCGCCCGCGTGAGTGACGAGTACAACTTCAAGGGCCGTGGTCGTACCTACACCCTGGGGTATAGCGTAGATTTCTAGCCTCATCGGCACGGGCTCTACCGCAGCCCGTGCCCTCCCCATTAAAAGAACCACGCTGCCCGCGCCACCAAAACGATATTGACAATCATTCCCGCCAACCTTAGCTTTCAACGCCTGAATTTACATTGCTTACAATAAGGAGAGCCCCCGTGCTCCGTACTTACTTTATTGGCTTGCCTATCTCATTGTTCACGCTTGCAGCTTCACCACTTGCCATCGCGGAGTCGGACGCTAACGAACTGGGGGCCATTACGGTTTCTGCCACTCGCGCCAATAGCGAAGTTGGCAAGACCTCCCAAAAAGTTACCGTCATTACCCGCGACGAAATTGATGAGCAATTGCGCATCACTTCTGATCAGTCCCAGGTACTAAGCAACCTGATTCCGTCATACACACCCAGCCGTCAAAAGCTTAGCAACTCAGGGGAAACATTCCGGGGACGTAATCCTCTCTTTCTCATCGACGGCATTCCGCAATCCAACCCCCTTCGCGACGGGTCACGTGATGGCTACACCATTGACCTGTCCATGGTTGAACGCATCGAGGTGATTTATGGCGCCAGCGCCGAACACGGGCTGGGAGCCACAGGCGGGATCATTAACTTTGTTACCCGTCGCCCGGAATCCGGCACCCTGAATCAGCATGTCGGCGTAAAAATGACCGCGCCCACCAATGACATCCACTCCAACAGCCTCGGATACAAAGTGGATTATCGCGCCGACGGCATCAAAGGAAATTGGGATTATCTTCTCGGCCTTAGCTACACCGATCGCGGCATGTTCTACGACGCCGAGAGCGAGCTCATTGGGGTAGACAACACCCAGGGTGACATCATGAACAGTGAAAGCCATGACATCTTCCTGAAGCTGGGCTACTGGATCAACGATGAACAAAACGTAGAGCTCAGCATTAACCGTTTTTCCCTGGAAGGGAAACATGACTACGAAGCGGTGGACGGCAACTGGGTTAACGGCATCCCTACCACCTCACGAAAAGGTGACCCGCAAGGCGACCCCGCCATGAATGAAGTACTGACCGTCGGGCTGAACTACACCCACAGCAATCTTGCCGGG
Source organism: Alcanivorax sp. HI0083 (assembly GCF_001635175.1). Taxonomy (NCBI): domain Bacteria; kingdom Pseudomonadati; phylum Pseudomonadota; class Gammaproteobacteria; order Oceanospirillales; family Alcanivoracaceae; genus Alcanivorax; species Alcanivorax sp. HI0083. The sequence goes on from NZ_LWFX01001310.1 coordinate 5,010, forward strand.
AATCACTTTATTACCCAGCTTTACAGCCAGAGCTTCAAGGCCCGTTACGGCGGGGGGGTCTTCGCTACCTTCCAGGACCCGGCCTATGGGACCAATGTCTACGACCAGTCCCAGAACGAATCCGACAAGATTGGCGGCAAACTGACCCTGTCCCGTGACGGCATGTTTAATAACCGTCTGAAGCTGACCACCGGTCTGGACCTGCTGCAGGACGAAACCACCCAGATCCTGGCACAGACCAATCGCGAATGGGTACCGGAAACCCAGTTCCGCAACATTGCGCCCTTCCTGCAGGCAGAAGTCAGCCCCATGCAACAACTGACCCTGAATGCCGGAGTGCGCTATGAATACGCGAAACTGAACGTGGACGATTTCACCACCCTGGCCTCCTACGGCAGCCAGCAAGTCGAAGGCGGTAGCCCGGATTTTGACGAAACCCTGCTCAATTACGGCCTGGTCTTCCAGGCCACCGAGAACGCGC
>NZ_LWFX01001311.1:0-696 GCF_001635175.1 Alcanivorax sp. HI0083
TCCGCCCTCACGGACCGCATCGTAGAAGTTGGAGTAGTACTCTACAAAATCGGTCTCCATACGCACCAGAAATACGGCCATGCCCGGGATCAGTGACAGATACGACAGGAACACGGGAATATCGTAGATCAACGAGGCCCGCAGCGGCCCGATCACATCGCTACCGGTGCCGTCGTAAAACCAGAACATGGCCTTGTCCGCCCACACCCCGGCATTATAGAAAAAGCCCACCAGCATCAGGCTGGGGTACAGGTATTTTTTGCCGAACATGTCGAACGAGACGATGCTCTCGGCCGGGTAGCCTCGCACAATCAGCACCAGCATCCCCGCCAGCAGGGTCACCTGCCCCAGCAGAAAGCCCAGCAGCAGGCCATCCAGGTCCAGAAACCGCAACATCAGGGCACCCAGCACCGTAATGGTGTAGCCCAGGGCGTAGAGCAACAAAATGGCCTTGTACTGCTTCATGCCGGAGAGAAAAACGGTGGCAATCCAGATATTGCTCAACACCACAAAACAGGCGATCAGCAACACCCGGAACAGCACACTCTGCCCGGGAAACAGGAACATGGCCGCCGGCAACGCCAGCAGACCGGAGATAACCGTCACCAGCACTGTAACGCCACCAAAATTGGGCAGAATCAGGTCTTCACGGTTTTCAAACGAACGGTCCGCACAGAAGCGGGTAAAGGCCAGCTG
>NZ_LWFX01001312.1:0-1206 GCF_001635175.1 Alcanivorax sp. HI0083
ATTGAGCAGTCCTTTACGCCCTGGGTCGATCCTGAGCGAGTGCATCGGGTGCTGGATTTATGCACCGGTAGTGGCTGTATCGCGATTGCCTGTGCCTACGCGTTTGAGCATGCGCAGGTGGATGGCAGTGATATCAGTGCCGAGGCCCTGGCCGTGTGTGAGGAAAACATCCAGCGTCATGGGCTTGGCGAACAGGTGCGGGCGCTACAATCCGATGGGCTGGCCGCGGTGGATGGCCCCTATGACCTGATTGTCTCCAACCCGCCCTATGTGGATGCCCAGGATATGGCGAATCTGCCAGATGAGTACCGCCATGAGCCGGAGCTGGCGCTGGCGTCTGGAGATGACGGTCTCGACTTCACGCGCCAGCTGTTACTGGATGCACCGGATCGGCTCACTGAAGACGGTGTGCTGATTGTGGAAGTGGGCAACAGTTGGGAGGCCATGCTGGCGGCTTGGCCCCAGGTGCCGTTTTTCTGGTTCGAATTCGAGCGCGGCGGGCATGGGGTGTTCATGCTTACCCGCGCACAGCTGCTAGAATACCGTGATGACCTGCTGGCTCATTGAGGCAGCCTTGCTGAAGAGCACCTTGTCAGCTTAAAGCGATTTAACGGGTTTTCGTGGCAGAGCATTGATTTCAATAATTTTTTAAGAGGGGCAGCATGTCCGGTAACAGTTTCGGTGAGCGTTTTCGCATTACCACCTTCGGTGAAAGTCATGGCCCCGCCCTGGGCGCTATCGTGGACGGTTGCCCCCCAGGCCTGGAAATCAGTGAAGCGGACCTGCAGGTTGAGCTGGACCGCCGTAAGCCGGGTACCAGCCGTTATACCACCCAGCGGCGCGAGCCGGATCAGGTAAAAATCCTCTCCGGGGTGTTCGAAGGCAAGACCACCGGCACGTCCATTGGCTTGCTGATTGAGAATACCGACCAGAAATCCAAGGATTACTCCAACATCGCCGGCACGTTCCGGCCTGGCCATGCGGATTACACCTACACCCAGAAATACGGTTTCCGTGATTATCGCGGCGGCGGACGTTCCTCTGCCCGGGAAACGGCCATGCGCGTGGCCGGCGGCGCCATTGCCCGCAAATTCCTGGAGCAGCGCCTGGGCATTCGTATCTATGGTGGCTGCACCCGGATTGGTGATGTGAAGGCCGAGTCCTGTGACTGGTCGGCGGTGAACAACAATCCGTTCTTCTTCCCGG
>NZ_LWFX01001313.1:0-1491 GCF_001635175.1 Alcanivorax sp. HI0083
ATGCCAATGCAGAAGCCGACGACCCGGTGCTGGCTGAATTGCTCAATGACTATAGCGACCCGGACGACCGGGCCCGTTGCNCCCAGCGTCTGGATGCCGCCGCCCAGTGGATGGACGAAGCCGCCATCTACACCATCCACGGCTTCTGTAATCGCATGCTCAAACAGCATGCCTTCGATTCCGGCAGCCTGTTCAGCCTGGAATTGCAGGAAGACGCCAGCGACGAACAGCAGATGGCAGCGCGGGATTACTGGCGCTCGGTGATTGCCGATTTCCCGGTGAGCGCCGCCAATGCCCTGCAAAGCGACAACCTGGGCAACCCGGATGCCCTGCTGGACGCCTGCCGTCCCCTGCTCGGCCTGAAAGAAGCTGACCCGGAAGAGTTACCGCAAAGCGTCAAACACTGGCTCACGCAAACCGACCCCCAGGCGGACAAGGATCAACACGCCCGCCGGCAACTGGCCGCCGAACTGCCGGCCTTTCTCGAATGGGTGCGCGCCGCCCGCGATAACAAATGGCTCAACGGCAACAGCTACCGCACCACCAGCCTGCCCGGCATGCTGCAAACCCTGCAGCGCTACGCCAATGGCGAACGGCTTAACGACAAGGCCTACGACACCCTGGCAAAGTTTTCCCATGAAGGCATGAAACTCACCAAGGCCGGCCAGGCGCATCGGCCGGACTTTGCCTTCTGCCAGCAGCTGGACGCGGTCATGGAAGGGCGGGCAAATACACAGTTGCCCCGCACCGACCTGCTCGCCCATGCCGCCGCCTGGATCGACCGGCGCGTGGATCAGGTCCGCCGCCAGACCGCCACCATGGGCTTCGACGACATGCTCAGCCGCCTGCACGATGCCTTGAAAGGCAGCAACGGCGAACGCCTGGCCCAGGTCATTCGCGACCAGTTTCCGGTGGCGTTGATCGACGAATTCCAGGACACCGACCCCACCCAGTACGGCATTTTTTCCGCGCTCTATGAAGGGCAAGAAGGCACCGGCTGGTTCATGATCGGCGATCCCAAGCAGGCCATCTACGCCTTCCGGGGTGCCGACGTCTTTACCTATCTGAAAGCCCGCCGGGCCACAGAAGGCAACCACTACACCCTGGACAAAAACTTCCGCAGCGCCGAAGCCATGGTCAGCGCCGTGAACCATCTGTTCACCTACAGCCAGACTACCTTTGGCGATGTGTTCATGATGGACAACGCCATTCCCTTTGACGCGGTAAACGCCAACGGTCGCAAGGACGTTCTGCTGGTCGACAACAACGAAAAATCCGGCATTACCCTGTGGGTGGACGAGCAGGAAAAACCGGTCAGCGCCGGCCAATACCGGGAGGAGCAGGCGGCACGCTGCGCCAGCGAAATTGCCCATCTGCTTAACGGTGCCGTAAAAGGCGTCACCGGCTTCCGGAAAGCCGGCAGCTTCCGGCCCCTGCATCCCAACGACATTGCCATCCTGGTTCGCGACCGCACCGAAGCCAAAGCCATCC
>NZ_LWFX01001314.1:0-2334 GCF_001635175.1 Alcanivorax sp. HI0083
TGCCGCAGAACGGGTCCAACAAGGCAGGATGTCGATCTGCCTTGCCCCAGCCGATGGCCCACAGCATCGCCGCCGCCAGGGTTTCACGCAACGGCGCCCGGCCGCCCGCAAGGCGGTAACCGCGACGATGCAGGGGCTCACCGGCCAGATCCAGCCACAGGTGCGCTTCGTTCAAGTCCAGACGGGCACGGATACAGCAACTGCCCTTCGGTTCCCGCGAAATCGCAAACTGCTCTGGTAGAGCCTGGATAAAACGTTTGGCGCTGATCCGGTTATCACCCCGTACCTCTGCGCCGTGCTCAATGTGCACGTGTACCGGCGCATTGTTGCCCACCAAAGACAGCCAATCCTGGCTGGCAGCCAGCTTTTCCGGGGCAATATCAGGGGTGACCCCCAACGTGGCCAGATGCAACAGAACCCGCTCGGACAGGCGCGACCACAGGCACACCTTAAGGGCATCCGCAGAGCCCCCAGTGAAGCTCACGTGGGCGCGCCCGGTTTCTGTTACGGATATGCCCAATGAAGACAATTCATCACTGAGCAAATCTGCCAGGCCTGGCATGCAGGTGGCCACAAATTCCATTACCAAATCCTCTTAAGTGACTGATTCATGCCCCACCCGAAAAACTAACTGCTTGTTTTTCATGGCATTACACAAACGGTCATCAACCTGTCCTTTATACGTCATATGCTTAACCAGCACTGACCATATTGCTACATGGTATTCGACACCACCTTACCGCTTTCACATACTGAATGTGTCGGCCCCGCTACTTGGCTACATATTCAGCCGAGGGGCCATTTTTCGGTACCGCTATCTGTGAAAGGGAAAGCGTTTATGAAGCGACAAAAACGTAGTAAAGACGACCGCGCTTACAACCGGGGATACAACGCCGGCCTGGATGGAAAATCCCGCGAAGACTGCCCGTTTGGCACGCTCCAGGCACGCACCAACTGGATGGGGGGATGGCGCGAAGGTCGCACTGACTTTGCTCACGGAATGCTCGGCGTCGCCAGCATCCAGAATCTGAAAAATATCGGTTAATATCTTCCAGTTTCACAACGCCGACGCGTTCACGCGCCGACCCACAGGGCCCCACCCGGGCCCTTTTTAATATCCGTCTTTAATGTCCATCTCAATACGCAACCAGGATGAAAACCTTTTGACCACTGAGAACGCCCTCGCTGCACGAGGTTCGTCCCCTGGAAGGGAACGCCTACAGCGGCTTCGTATAAAGCGCTAGCAGGCGGCTGAAAACCCGTTGCGCCTTTAGCTCAAATGCCTTTCGGCCAGGCACGGGCAATATCACCGATCAGACCCGGCCCCTGGTAGATCAAGCCACTGTAAATCTGTACCAGGTCCGCACCCTGGCGCTGTTTTTCCAGCGCATCATCAGCACTATTGATGCCCCCCACGCCGATAATCGGGATACGACCATTAAGCGCATGGCGCATGGCAGCCAGCGCCCGGTTGGCAATGGGGGTTAACGGCGCACCACTGAGCCCACCCTGCTCCTCTCCATGCTTCAGGCCCTGCACGCCCTCGCGGGACAAGGTGGTATTGCCCACGCACACACCGTCGATTCCGTGCTGCACAAAGGCTTCTGCCATCCCCTGCAGCTCTTCTTCGCTGTTATCCGGGGCAATCTTGATCACCAGCGGCACCCGGCGACGGTGCTCCTGGTCCAGGCGCGTCTGGGCTTCGCGCAACGTACCCAGCAGCTCATCCAGAGCCGCACCGTGCTGCAGGGTGCGCAAACCCGGCGTATTGGGCGAGGACACATTGACCACCAGGTAGCTGGCATAGGCATGCACTTTCTGCTGGCAAATCAGGTAGTCCTGAACCGCATCTTCCACCGGGGTATCCTTGTTCTTGCCAATGTTGATCCCCAGCACTCCTTTATAGCGGCTACGTTTCACCGCCCCTACCAGGTATTCCACGCCAAGATTATTGAACCCCATCCGGTTGATCAGCGCCTGGGCCTGGGGAAGGCGGAACAGGCGCGGCTGAGGATTACCCAGTTGCGGACGTGGCGTGACAGTCCCCACTTCAATAAAGCCAAAACCCAGATCAGCCAGACCATCGATACAGTCACCGTTCTTGTCCAGCCCGGCAGCCAGCCCCACCGGGTTGGCAAACTCGATGCCCATGACTTCTTTCGGTGCCGCCGGCACCGCACCCGGCCACAGCTTGCCTGCTCGCTTGCGCAGCAATGCCAGCGTCAGCTCGTGAGAATGCTCTTCAGAGAGAGAGAACAGTAAAGGTCGTGCCAGGGAGTACAGCATGAAAGAGCCCGATCGGTGGTAATCGGCGGCATTATAGCCAACGGCTCC
>NZ_LWFX01001315.1:0-3435 GCF_001635175.1 Alcanivorax sp. HI0083
CGCGCCAACCCCTTCGTCACTTTTGCCGATATTCCTGCCCGCGCCCGCTACCAGTTTATGCTGGATGAAGCCGAATATTTTGTGCGTACCTTTATTCGCGGCCCGGTTTGCCGCGGCCAGGTGGCCACCGATGTGATCCGCGACCATTTCTGGGCGGTATTTCAGGATCCGGACCAGGACCTCTATATCACCGATGAAAATTACCGCGCCCAAGTCAGCGACTTGCTGGGCCTGCCAGGCCAGGATGACGACCTGCTGGCCCTCGGCTCCGAATGGCTGAAATACAGCGGCAAACGCAACGACTACCTCAAAGCCCGCAAACAGGCTTACGGGACGGGAGAACCACAGGGTCCGGGCTGGGGCTCCCTGTGGGATGGTGACGGCGATAACCGCAATGCGCTACTGACCATCTTCCGGCACCACGATAACGCCTCGGTACGTAAAGGGCTGATTGGTGACCTGCCACTGACCACCTGGGTCATGGACTATCCGCTGTTCGAACGCAGTTATTACAACCTGGTGGTTAATTTCAATGTGTTCGGGTCTGTCTCCCATCAGGCACAAACTCGCCTCTACTTTGACCTGATCCGCAACGGCGCGGAACAAAACACTCTCCGTTACCTCCCGGCAGAGCTGCGCCAAAGTGTACTGGCCAACTGGTATCAGAACACCGGCAAACTGCGCCTGGCAGTCAGTTACGAATCCGTGGACACCACCCTGCCCACTGATATTCCATTCGACACCAGCACCCCCATGAACGAGTTCAACGACAAGCTGCTGACGCGCTTTACTGAACTGAACGCCCGGCCAGACCCGATCAACCGCTGTGATGGAGAGCATTGTCAGCGTGCTGATGTGTCTGCCTGGAAACAGCAGGCCGACCACACCCTCAGTGCCATCTCTTCACGTCGTGCCGCCAACCTGCCGGTGGTGAACTTTATGCCGGAAGTCAGCATGGTGCATGTGCGGGGCAATCAGGGGGAGCAGGAAATCTACTCTCTGTTCCGTAACCGGGCCCATAGCAACGTGGCGTTCATGATGGGGGAATCCCTGCGTTACCAGCCGCCCCTGGATACCCTGACCCTGTATCCCGGCGTGCTGGCCAGCTACCCCAACTTCATGTTCCTGGTGCAGGACGACCAATTACAGGCGTTCGTCAGCCAGATGGAAGCAGTGAAGACGCAAGAAGACTTCACCAAAGTGGTCGACGCCTACGGCATCCGCCGCACCCACCCGGCGTTTTGGCAATACTTCCACGCACTGGACCAGTATCTGCAAGAGCACGAGCCAACCCAGGCCGGCATTCTCGATATGAACCGGTACGAAAACCTTTGAACAATTAGCAGCAGGTAACGCGGGAGGAATGGGTGCCCTGACGCAGCCATCCTGCCCGCGGAGACTGGTTGAAAGTTCAAACTGAAAAGTTGAAAAGGAACATCAACAAGCTCCCCCTCGCCCTTTTCCCAAAGCAGCGTCGCTGGTAGCGCGATAAACCTCCCATACGCTCTAAGTCCGACAATGGCTAGGTCTGTGGCGCCAGGACGGTTGCTACTATGCCCGACCTGTCAGTCACACTGGTCAATGTGACCGTCGCTCACCTCTCCATAATCGAATGCAATCCATAGACATAACAATGAGGTTCCATCATGGCGAAAGATGCAGTGGGTTATGCGCTGACCGCGCTTAACCGCCTGGCCAGCTCGGAGATGCTCGACAAGATGGGCATGCGTAAAAGCGTTGAGCGGCTTGCCTACAGCCTGACCAAAGGCGGCTTCCAGGTACTGACCACCACCGCCCGTGCATTCAAGTCCGGTAACGCAGGCAACAAACCCGAGCGCCTTACCGCCCCCGGCCATACCCGTGACCTGTTCGATCTTGGCGTCACCGACGAACAACAGATGATCCGCGACAGCGTGCAGGGCTTTGCCACCAACGTACTGCGCGAACAGGCCGAACACGCTGACGCCGCACAGCAGACCAGCGAAGACGTGATTGCCCAGGCATTGGAACTGGGACTGAATTTCTTCGCGGTTCCGGAATCCCTGGGCGGCGCCGCCACCGAGAAATCCACCGTTACCAGCATGCTGCTGGCAGAAGATCTGGCCCGTGGCGACATGGGCCAGGCCGTCGCGATTCTTGCCCCCATGGGGGTCGCCAATGCGCTGACCCAGTGGGGCACCGCTCAGCAGCAGGACAAATACCTGAGCAGCTTCGCCGAAGAGAATCCGCCCAAAGCCGCCATTGCGGTGTGCGAACCGCGCCCGTTGTTCGACCCCATGGCGCTGGCCACCACCGCCCGCAAGGACGGTAACGACTACGTTCTCAACGGCGAAAAATCCCTGGTGCCACTGGCGGCCGAAGCGGAAATTTTCCTGGTTGCCGCACAAACAGACACCGGCCCCGCGGTGTTTATCGTGGAAGGCGGCACCGACGGACTCACCGCCGGAGAGGATCCCGCCATGGGCATCCGCGCCAGCGGTCAGCGCCCGCTGAAACTGGATAACGTGCGCATCCCGGCGGACAACCGCCTGGGTAATGGCGATTTTGATTATCGCGCTTTCGTGGACCTGGGCACCCTGGCCTGGTGCGCCATGGCCATTGGCACCAGCCAGGCGGTGCTCGACTACGTTGGCCCCTACTGCAACGAGCGCACCGCTTTTGGTGAACCCATCAGCCATCGCCAGTCCGTGGCGTTCATGATTGCCGATATGGCCATCGAACTGGATGCCATGCGCATGCTCACCTACCGCGCGGCCAGCCGTGCCGAACAGGGCAAAAGCTTCCAGCGCGAAGCGCACCTGGCCCGCACCCTGGTGAAGGATAAAGCCATGAAAATCGGCACCGACGGCGTGCAGCTGCTCGGTGGCCATGGCTTTACCAAAGAGTACCCGGTGGAACGCTGGTATCGGGATCTGCGTGCTGTGGGCGTCGCCTTCGGCGGCCTGCACCTGTAAGGAGGGAGACAACCATGAATATCGAGATTCCCAAGAAGTTCAAACCCCTGATCAACAACGCCTATCAGGTAGCACAAAGCACCCTGCGCCCGCTGTCGCGCAAATACGATCGTGGTGAGCACGAATACCCGAAAGAGCTGGATATGCTCGCCTCGGTGCTGGATGGCTTCAACGAAGGCGACCCGGCCAACTCCGCCGGCGCCGCCACCACCGGCAGCGGCAAGGTGCAGGACGACGGCAGCGTAAAAAATGGCGCCAACATGGGCGTTTGCCTGGGCGCCATGGAAATGTGCTACGGCGATACCGGCTTCCTGTTGGCCATGCCCCGCCAGGGCCTGGGTAACGCCGCCATTGCGGCCGTAGCCAACGACGAACAGCTGGAACGCTTCAAGGGCAAGTGGGCCGCCATGGCCATCACCGAACCGGGCTGTGGCTCCGACTCCGCTGCCATCCGCACCACTGCCAAACAAGATGGCGATCA
>NZ_LWFX01001316.1:0-3610 GCF_001635175.1 Alcanivorax sp. HI0083
AGCACCGAAACCCTGGGGTCACTGGCCAAAGAGCTGGGTATCGTGATCGTCGGCAGCCTGTTCGAAAAGCGCGCCACCGGCCTGTACCACAACACCGCCGTGGTGCTGGAAAAAGACGGCAGCCTGGCCGGCATCTACCGCAAGATGCATATCCCCGACGACCCGGGTTTCTACGAAAAATTCTATTTCACCCCCGGCGATGCAGACTTCAACGATGGCCGCAGCGGCTTCAGCCCCATCGAAACCAGCGTGGGCAAACTGGGCCTGCTGGTGTGCTGGGACCAGTGGTACCCGGAAGCCGCCCGCCTGATGGCACTGGCCGGCGCCGACCTGCTGCTCTACCCCACCGCCATCGGCTGGGACCGCACCGATGAACAGGATGAGCAGAAACGCCAGCTCGACGCCTGGATCACCATCCAGCGCGCCCATGCAGTCGCCAACGGTTTACCGGTGCTGGTCGCCAACCGCACCGGCTTTGAACAAAGCCCGGCGGACGACAGCGGCATTCAATTCTGGGGAAACAGTTTTATCTGTGGGCCACAGGGTGAATTCCTGGCCCAGGCCGACAGCGACAACGAGCAGGTGCTCCTGGCCGACGTGGACCTGCAGCGCAGCGAATCCGTACGCCGAATCTGGCCTTACCTGCGCGACCGCCGTATCGACGCCTATACTGATCTGAACAAACGCTACCGGGACTAGCCTCCAACGGCCCTTCGGCTTGTCTGGCGGATAATCAAAAAGCGGGACAGAAACAGAAAGTCATTCATTCTAACCCGGCCACTATAACGGGATAGCTGCAGAGCGCTTAACTAACACTTCCAGTGCCTGGGAATAAGAAAACGTCTGTGACAACGACGCCGCCAAAGGCAAAATCGTATTGGCAAGCCGCAACTCAAAATCGTCCGGATGCAGCCCGATGCGTATCGGTATTCCAGTGCGGCGGGACTGGCTGATATTGATGGCATTGAAAAAGCGTAACGTCCAGGCACGAAACGCGGTGTCCGCTTCAAAACCTGCCAACGGCAGCCGTGTGAAGGTGCGTTTTTGGGTATCGTGAACACCAGACAAGGTTTCCACATACCGAAACGGTAACCCGGCAAGCTGTGCCGGGGTCAGCGCCCCCAATGCCCACGCCGGCGGCACGTACAATGGCGACGGAGTCAGACCGTTACGGATAAACCAGCGATAACAGTCCCACACCAGCCGCTGAATGCCGTCGCCGGAGAACGACAGATGCTCCGCCACATCCCGTGACAACAGTGCGCTGTGCAAGCGGTGATAAAGCGTCATGGGTGGCTGACAACGGTGAGACCAGCCATGGCCGGCCAACGGATGCCCCGCCTCCTGCAGAGACCGCAACCAATCCAGGTCATCGGCCTGCCAGTCTTTACCGGGAACAACCAGCAAGGTCACTGCTTGGGCAGGCAGGTTGAGCCGCGCCAGCATGGCGGTGACGCGCGTGCGGGTCTCGGGCATCACATCGTGAATCGAAACCAGTGCGGTTAATGGCTCAGAGCGCATTGCGGATATAACTGCTACTCAGGCGGCGCAGCAATGCCAGGGTGGGAGAAGGCAGCGCCGGGTTTGGGTTGGGTGCCAGCGTGGCGCAGTGGGCCAGCACCGCCGTCCACTGCGTCACCGCATGGTCGTTCATGGATAAGGCAGCCTGGCGGGCCTGCTCGGACTTAAGCGAGCGCGTCACCGGGCTGAGTGATTGCAGGCGCTCGAGGGTATCGAACAGACTTTCCCCTTCGTCCATGATCCACAGGCCGTTAGCCAAGGCCGGCCATTCATTGATGCCGCAGGCCGGCGTGGTAATCACCAGCCGCTCCCGCGCCATGGCTTCCAGCGCTACCGTGCCAAAGGCTTCCACCGATGAGGGCAACACCAGCACCTGACAGCGATCCAGCATGCTGACTACTTGCTCTCGGGTACACCAGCCGTGGAAATGCAGGTTACCCTGCTCGCCGCAGGCTTTTTCCACCTTGCCGCGCAAGGGGCCGTCGCCGGCAATGTCAAACTGCAGGTCCGGGCGACGGGACGCCAGCGCGAGGAAGGATTCAATGTTCTTTTCCGCCGCCAGCCGGCCCACATAGCAAACCCGCTGCACGGTGTTATCCAGCTCGACCACTGGCGTATGCACGAATTCGCGGGCCAGCGGTGTGCCCACCAGCTGTGGATTGCGCGCCCCCGCGGCCCGGGCCTGGGCGATCATCGATTCGCAGATGGTAGCGGCGGTTTCGCTGCCCTGAAACAGGGTGCGGTTCACCCAGTTGAGAAAACCGCCAGCCAATCGCGCCAGCCGTTTTCCCCAATACAACTCCACCAGGCGGTTGTAATCTGTCTGGAAGGTAACGCACACCGGAATCCCCCATTTCTTGGCGATCCAGTAGCCGATCATGGAGAAAATACCGGGCCCCGGAATCACGATCACATCCGGTTTCATTTCCCAGACCAGGGCGCTCAATTCACGCACTTTGGGAAAAAAGAGTCGCTGGGTGGGGTCGCCGGGGATCGGTATGGAAGCGCCCTGGCAAGGATGCGGTTCCTCCATGCAGGGCTGCACCAGTTCCACTTGCGCCACCTGATCTTTCAGATGCGAGACCAGGTCCTGGAAGTAGGCGCCGACGCCATTCCGCCCTTTGATCGCATCCACCACAAACAGTATGCGTAGCTCTTTGGTATCCATGGCCGGCAGTATCCCGGCCGCTCATGTCGTTAATGTGACAGGAGCGTCACGCCATGACGGTGTAATTGCGACAAGATGTAACGAACCCCGAACTCGCCGTAGGAGCGCCGCTTGAGGCGCGAATCTGCTTGCCTCATCAGCTGCGAGCCACGAGAAGCGAGTTTCGAAAATCGAAACTATTTTGGTTCGCGCCTCAAGCGGCGCTCCTACAGCGGTTTTTCATCAGTGCTGGGGAGCGGGTATCCGAAGCGCTCATACACCCAGCCAAACCTGTGCAGCAACGCCTCACCACTGACACCCAGGGCATCCAGAGAATACTGATGGGCGCTGCGGTACTGCCTGGCCTTGCGGTCCTGTTCCTGCAGCCGCTGACAAAATTGCGCGTCGGGCTGCCAGCCAAACCGCTGGTAAAAACCCAGTACGGTCTCGCCAGGAGCCGATGCCAGGGTCTCCATCACCGACAGCGCCTGGCGCTGTTCCGGCAGCTGATTTACCACCTCCAGCAGATGGCGATAGTAGTATTCCAGCATCGCCAGAAACCCTTCGCGCCAGTAGGCGGTGGTGTCGCGACCATCGAACAGGCGCGCGCCTATAAGAATGGAATTTACTTGCGATGGCACCGCCGCGGTGGGGCTACGCAGGCAGCCAATAAAACGGGCATCCGGGAAAGCGTCGGCCAAGGTTTCCATCCACGGGGTAAACGACGGGTTCTTCGATAGCAGGATTTTTTCCGGGCCGTGAAAATAAAGGTGGCGCTGAATAAAACGGCGGTAAGCGCGCATCAGTCGTTGTTTTTCTTCCGGGCGGCCATCGCGGTCCAGAAATGTCAGTTGCCACAGGGCAGGAACAGGCACCACAAGCACTAGCAAAAAGCAGCCCCACACCGGGATCAACCCAAGATAATCCTCTTCCGGATCCAGC
>NZ_LWFX01001317.1:0-2160 GCF_001635175.1 Alcanivorax sp. HI0083
GGCGTATAACGTGATCCGTCGGGAAGCCAGTCAGGCGGCAGTGGCTCATGGCCAGGACCCGTCGCGTATCCGCTTCAAGTTCGCCTATCAGTACATCGCCGCGCAGTTGATCGTGATGGCGGCGGCTCAGCCGCTATCGCGCACGGGCGCACGCTTGGCGGAACTCAGAGCGGGGATCGGTAACCTGTTGTTGGAGGACCGTTCCCGACCTTCCAGGCCGAGAACGGTCAAAATCTCCAAGACCCGCTATCCCGTCGATCGTAATGCCGCTCCTCTTAAGTGAACGGCATTACGGCAGTTGCCGAGCTTTTTATACGACCTAATTTGGTCGGGACGGGAGGATTCGAACCTCCTACCCCTTGCACCCCATAAAGGTTACAGCTTGTCCGTCGCCGTCCAACAGAATCTACAAACCATTAAATATCAGTAAGTTAGTTAAAAATACATCTTTGCATTGTCCAACAACGTCCACTAGAATCCACCGAAAGCGATTGAGAAACGGTGACGGAACGGTGACGGAACGGTGACGAGATTTCGGAGCATACATGGGCATCATCACAGATAGACACCTCACTCCAAAAGAGCCCAAAGATGCCTGGCTAACCGAAGACGGCCCACGTGGGCATGGTCGATTCATGGTCAGACTTCAGCCAAACGGGAAGCATCTCTTCTACTTCCGTTACAGTGACCAGACAGGTAAACGCCAGTTTCACCCGCTTGGAGTTTACTCACGCACTGGCACCACCGGGCTCACTCTCAAGCAAGCCCGCACCCAAGCCAGCGAGTTATCGCGGCTCTACGTCTCAGGCATCAAGAACATTGGAGAGCACCTTAACTCAGAACGGGCCGCTCGAGAGGCCGCTAGGCAAGCAGAGCTATCACGCCTTGAGCAAGAAGCGGCACAAAAAGAGGCCGAGGCCGCTGCACTGGCTTCTCGGCAAACCGTTTCCCAGCTCTTTGAGCGATGGATGGAAATTGACGTGTCACACCGGAAAGACAAGGGTACAGAAGTCCGGCGCATGTTCGAGAAGGACGTTCTCCCCCTCATTGGCCAAGTCTTTGTCGCAGACATCCGTAAAGGGCACATCACTCAGGTGACAGATGCCATGGCGGCACGGGGTGTCACCCGCATGGTGAAAGTCGTATTCAGCCTGATGCGACAGATGTTCCGCTTTGCCGTGGACCGAGACATCATTGAATTCGACCCCAGCAGCAGTATTCGGAAAGCCAAAATCGGAGGTAAGGAGACTGAACGTGACCGAGTGCTATCCGAGGACGAGATTCGACAACTGACAAACGCCCTACCCTCTGCCAACCTGCTGAAAACCTCTGAATTGGCTGTCTGGATAGCACTTTCCACCTGTTGCCGCATTGGTGAACTTCTGGCGGCACGCTGGGAGTATATTGACCTAGAGCAAAGAACTTGGCTTATTCCTGCCGAAAACAGCAAGAACGGCAAGCCTCATCAAGTACACCTGTCAGCCTTTTCTGTCAGTTTCTTCCAACAGCTGCAGGAAATGACAGGCCTGTCCCCATGGTGCTACCCGAACAGAGCGGAAACCGGCCCTCTCTGCTCAAAAACCATAACCAAGCAGCTTTCTGACCGACAGCGCCCGTCAAATAGTGGCACCATGAGCAATCGCACTAACAACGCGCAAGCTCTTTGTTTACCCGGTGGCAAGTGGACACCTCACGACCTTCGCAGAACCGGCGCAACCATGATGACCGCTCTAGGCGTACTTCCTGAAGTCGCAGAACGCTGCCTGAACCACACCGAAGAAAATAGGGTTAAAAGGACCTATCAACGCCATAGCTATACCAAGGAATGCAGCGAGGCTTGGGAGAAATTGGGCTCCCGGCTCCAGGATCTGACAGAACCAAGATGATAGCTGATGCGTTAAATGAGAGTTTTCGCTCCAAGTGACATCTAGAGCTCAACTAAGCATTCAGGCTACCTACTCTTTCTATGAAGAATATACTCACATATTTGACCCACGCCTAAATAACACGCCTATTATTGAATTCTGACAGCCAGCAATCGACATTAGTCTAAACAGGATTGGGCTATTTTCCGCAAAATAGTCGCTTTCCTCACCATAGATCAATTCCCCAGCGTTTTACCAAGAAAGCAAGCAGAGCAAAACAAAACACGGTCAAAAA
>NZ_LWFX01001318.1:0-503 GCF_001635175.1 Alcanivorax sp. HI0083
TGTGAAACGATACGTGCCAGGTTGCCGCCCTTGCCAAAGTAATAGGCATCGTCGCCGTTCTTGAAACCGGAATGACCCGGCATGAACGGACCATTCAGGTAGTTGGCCGGCATGGCCGCGTTAAACCAGTTGCCCGGGGTCACCGTGACGATGGAGACATCTTCAAAGGCAAAGCTGATGTCGTACTGGCTGGAGAAGTGCTCTGTCGACACTTTTTTGTATTCGCCCCCGGCTTCAAAGCCAAAGAAATCGAACAACCCGCCCAGTTCTGTTTCACCATAGACGGTGCTGTCTGACCATTGTTTGGTGGACGAATCCAGAGAGAAGGTTTTGGCGGAACCGGCGGTAGCGGCTCCACCGAAGTTGTTACCGGTGATCCGGTTAACGTAGTCCCAGGGGGTTTCACTGATCTGAAACGCGGATTGATCCTTCACCGAGTTGCCATCCTGGCCCACAACCGTCACCAGGTTATCGTCATAGCGCTTGGTCGCCTCACTGATCGG
>NZ_LWFX01001319.1:0-6422 GCF_001635175.1 Alcanivorax sp. HI0083
TTGATGGGGGGAGCTGAGCTGTTGCCGCTGGCGCAGCAGGTGCGAGCGCGTGTTGCTCGTTGGGTCGGGGTGCCAGTGTGCGTGGGGGTAGCGCCCACCAAGGTGCTGGCCAAGCTCGCCAACCACGCGGCCAAGCGTTACCCCGCCACGGGCGGCACCGTGGTGCTGACGGACCCGGCGCGCCGGGAAAAGTTGCTGGCGCTAACACCGGTGTCTCGGGTGTGGGGAGTAGGGCGCCGGTTGATGGGCCGCCTTGAGGCGCTGGGGATCGAGACGGCGTTGGATCTGGCCCGGGCGGATAGCGGCATGATTCGTCGGCGGTTTTCCGTGGTGCAGGAGCGGCTGGTGCGGGAGCTGAACGGGGAGCCCTGCCTGTCTCTGGATACTCAGCCTTCGCCGCGGCAGCAAGTGATTCATTCGCGCTCTTTTGGCGAGCCGGTAACCACCTTGCCCCCGGTGCGCCAGGCCCTGAGTGATTTTGCCTTCCGGGCCATGGAGTCCTTGCGCAAGGAAAGTTTGTACGCCGGCCGGGTAACGGTGTATTTGCGCACCGCCCCGATGGGCAAGCCCCAACAATTATTCCCCAATACGCTCAGTGCTGCCTTGTCGCCGGCCACGGCGGATACCCGAGTGGTGGTGCATCAGGCACAGGCCTTGCTGACCAGGTTATGGAAGCAGGGGTATCGCTACGGGAAAGCCGGGGTGATTCTCACGGACTTGCGTGGGCGGGGGCAGGTTCAGAGTGGGCTGTTTACCTCGGAGCAGCCGGCAGAGCCGGATTCGGGCGCGCGCGCGGACGCGCTGATGGCGGTCCTGGATACCATCAATCAGAGCGGTGCGGGCAAGGTGTGGTTGGCGGGGCAGGGCATGCAGGCGGATCAGCGCAGTGTCTGGGCCATGCGCAGGGCGCACCTGTCGCCGGCGTATACCTGTCGCTGGTCTGATTTACCGGTGGCGCGCTAGCGAGGCTTTTGCGGCTCTGTGCCTGTGTGACAGGTGGAAGCCAGCTCCTGCAGGCACTGCAAGAGCGTATCGCGGCGAATCGGTTTGTTGAGAATCCTGTCGATGCCGGCATCGTGAATGCGGGCGATCTGGCTGCCCAGCGCATGGGCCGTCAGGGCGATGATCGGGCAGGGTATTTTCTGCGTGTCCTGCTCAAACCGTCGGATGGCCTGGGTGGCTGCGAGGCCATCCAGCTCCGGCATTTCCACGTCCATGAGAATCAGGTCCAGCGGCGTTGGGTGCTGGCGGTAGGCCTGCACGGCTTCGTGGCCATTTTCACAGATGAGCGGGGTGATCCCCAGGGAACCGAGCAGGGCCCGCAGCACATCCCGGTTAACGCTATTGTCTTCTGCCACCAATACTTGCAGTTGATCAAGGGCCGCTGGCTGGCCGGGTTCGGGTGCGGTTATCTGCTGGGCAGTGTCTTGCGCCAGGGCCAGAAACAGGGCGCTTCGGGTGACGGGTTTACGCAGCACTGGCACTGTGTCGCTTTGTTCGTGCAGATCCCCGATTAACAGCACCCGGGCCTGGGAGTCTGGGGGGATGGCGCTAAGGCCCGCGGCACCGAGCAGGGTTTCGTCAATCAACGCATGGCTGAAAGGCCCGGGCAGGGAAAGCAGATCCATGGCGTCCCCCTGCAAGGTGGTGGCACCGGCGTGTTCGAGCATGCGGGTCAGTGTTTGTCGCAAGGGTTGATCGTGGCTGAGTACCAGAATGTTGGCTTGGGGAAGCTGTGGCAGAGGTGGTTGCGTGTCCTGGGGTTGCAGGGGCAGGTCGAGCCAGAAGCGTGCGCCCTGGCCGAGCGTGCTGGAGACGCCCAGGGTGCCATTCATCAGTGTGCACAAGGAGCGGCAGACGCTCAGCCCCAGGCCCGTGCCGCCAAAGCGGCGAGCGGTGCTCTGGTCGGCCTGGGCGAAGGCCTGGAAAATTACCTCCTGGTGGCTGTCGGAAATACCGATGCCGCTATCTTCAATTTCGATGTGTACACCACTGCCGGTGTCGGTCAGCGACTTGTCGCGGGCACGGATGATCACATGGCCCTGTTCGGTGAATTTCAGAGCGTTGTTGATCAGGTTCATGAGGATCTGCCGCAGCCGCACTTCATCGCCAAACACAGCCTGCATGCTATCCAGTTGCAGCTCACAGGCCAGCGTTAGCTGTTTCTTGTGGGCGAGGCCGGCGTAGGCGCTCATGGTGTCTTCGATCAGGATGGCCAGGTTGAAAGGTTGATGCTCCAGCCGCAGTTCGCCGGCCTCGATTTTCGAGAAATCCAGAATGTCGTTGATGATGGCCAGCAGGTTCTCGCTGGATTGCTGCATGAGCCTGAGGTAGTGCGCCTGTTGATTACTCAGCGTGCTGTTCTGCATCAGGTCGATAATGCCGATGATGCCGTTAAGGGGCGTGCGGATTTCATGGCTCATGGTGGCCATGAAGGTGCTTTTGGCGTCGTTGGCGCTTTCAGCGTGGATGCGCCGTTCTTCATTATCCAGACGCAGCTGTCGTTCCTGTAGCAGTGCACGATCCGCGTCGCGGCGGGCGTTGATGTCCTGCAGGAGCCGTTCTCGCATGGTGTTGAGGGCGGCGGCAATATTATCCAGTTCGTCATGGTGTTCGGGGTTGGTGGGCAGGGGTAACGGTTGGCGCAGGGACGACAACGACAAGTGCCGGGTGTCGTCGGCCAGCTGGCTGAGGCGCCGGGTGAAGAGCAGGCGCATAAGCAGAATAATGAGAATGGCGCTGACCAGTGCCTGTAGAGCGAGGAAGCCGATCAGGAAGGCGGTCTGTTTGCCCACATATTGATAAATGCTGCTGTGAGAAATGCCCAGTTCCAGTTGTCCCAGCGTTTCGCGGGTGCCGTCATTACGCTGGTAGACCAGTGGCAGCTCGCGAATCGTGAGGGCCTTGGGTGGCGCGGCCATGCTGCTGCCGATGGCTTTGGCGTGGCCATTCCAGTCAGTCCACGTGACGCTGGCTGATGCTACATCAGGCAAATGCAGCAGGGCGTTAACCTGCACCCGCAATTGCTCTTCGTCGAAATTCCACAGGGAACGGGACAGCCCGGGCAAGGCAGTCAGTTCCACCTGCTCCAGGTTCTGCTCCAGGCGCTCCATACCTTGATGGTATTCGCGCACCATGAATACGCCGATGCTGATCAGCATCACCATAATGCTGACCAACAGCACCGCGCCGGCCACTTTGAAGGCCAGCGGGTTCTGTCGGTAGTAATGGTGTATACGGTGAGGCAAGCACGGTCTCCAGAAATAGTCGCCGTGCCGGGGGGCGGTTTACTGGTTGGCCACCGCTGTCATGTTTACCCGATCCAGCATGCGTTCTTCGATACGGTCCAGGCGTGCCCGGCAGTCGCGGAAGGTGCGACTGATGCAGGTGGTGTTGGCTACCATGTCCAGTTTTGGCCAAGTCGCCTGTTCGCCTTTACGGATATAGTTTCGCACATCTTGCAGCGTGGGGTTATTCAGGACACGCAGGGCGTTGAGCGGCTGGCGGGGCGGGATCATGTTGATGTCGCCGATATACTTCTGCGTCACCATGCTTTTCGCCTTGTCGATCATCAAACCCATGTCGTTGGACGCTACCCGGCGCTGCACCAGTTGCAGGCCATAACGCAGGTTCATGGAGACGTTGCGCAGGGCCCAGTCGCCCAGGGTGCTCAGGGAGCTGTCGGTGTTTTCGTTGCGAGACAGAAACGGTACCACATGGGGGTTGGTCTGGCTGACGATGGAGTGGTTGACCCCGTAAAGGCGGGCCAGCCGGCGGATGGGCAGGTCGTCGACGATGGAGCCGTCAACAAACTTGCGGCCGGGGATGTAGGGAACCCGCTCGCCGTCGATGTTCTTTGCCCACAGGGAGACCGGCGGATAAATGCCGGGAATTGCACAGGACGCCAGCGAAGCTTTGCGGATCAGCACATTGGGAGAGGTGCGCCAGTTCAGCAGGCGCGCGTGCTGGTTACGGTCGTAGGGGCTCACGGTAATATTGATTTCGCGACCGGTGTGTCGATAGGCCTCTTCGAAGGTCATGTCGGTGATGTTTTCTTCCAGGCAGGCTTCCAGATGGTCGCCGTCCAGCACCGGGGTGCCGCGTACCAGGCCTTTCCAGCCCAACACCTTGAAGGCTTCCAGATAAATGTTTTCCGGCTCCAGTTTCACCTTCAATTCTTCATCGTTGTGGGTGCCGACCACCGAGCCGATGATACTACCGGCGCTGGAGCCGGAGATCACCGAAGGCAGCAGGTTCTGTTCCCACAGGCAGCGGGCCACACCGATATGGAACAGGCCCAGGGCTGCGCCGCCGGATAGCATCAGGCAGCTTTGTCCGAAGGCCTGACCGGTGGTTTCAAAGAAATCGAGCTTCTCTTTCAGCCCGAATTCCTTGAAGTTGCTGTCGCACAGATAATTCAGGGCGGTGGACACTTCGGTCAGGTAATTTTCGATCAGGCGTTTGGTGCCCACGCGGCTGTGCTGATAAAGGCGTGGGTTGGAAATGTTGCCCAGATTGCCATGCAGGCCTTCATGCAAATGGAAGACCAGCTTGTTCACGTCGTTGCGTTCGCGGGCCTGGCGAATCTGCCAGAGACGATTACGAATCAACTCGTAATCGTAATAGGGGGAACGGTCCACTTCCTTCCATTCGTCGGCGCCGGAAAGGCGGTCGTGTTCCTGGCTGGCTTCGTACCATTCGTCATAGGTCGTCGCGTTATCGATGGCGCGTTCGAGCTGTTTGAGGGTGCCTTTCATTGAGGCTCTCCACCATTCATTTTTGTCATTGAGTGATGTCAGTATAGACAGGAGAGAGGGGCAGGTTTAAGTGTTTGTAGGACAAAAAGCACAGGGTTACAGATAAAAGTGTCAATTTTTATGAGTGTATTTGCTCATTGTCAGGCTTGGCCCGGTATTGGCCCGGGGTCATGGCGGTGTGACGCTTGAAACTGCGCTGGAAGGAACGGATATCGGAATAGCCCAGGGCGGCGGCGATATCGGCCTGGGGCAGGGTGGTGGTGGTGAGCAGGCGCCGAGCCTGTTTCAGGCGCACGTCATCGAGCAGTTTTTGCCAGCTCTGGTCTTCGTCGGCCAGCCGACGATGCAGGGTGCGCACATTCATGCCCAGCCGCTCGGCAACGGTTTCCTTGCGGGGCAGGGAATGGCCAATGGCATCCTGAATGCACTGTTTGACCCGCTGACTGAGATTGGTGTCTACGCCCAGTTGATTCAGCTGCTGGATAGCGTGGGCTTCCAGGGTGGAGAGTAGTAGCGGGTCGGGTTGGCGTATGGGCTGCTGTAGTAATTGCGGCGCGCCGACCAGGGCGGAGCAGGGTTGTTCGAACAACACATCGCAGAGAAATACGCGCCGGTATTCGTCCACCTGGGCTGCCGGTGGAGTGGGGTGTTCCAGCCAGACCTGTTCCGGTGCCAGCAGATCGTTGCCGGTGAGCCAGCGGGAGTAGCGTACCCAGGAGCCGAGTACGTTATCGATCAGATGTTGACGTGCGGGTTGCTGGCGATACAAGCAATCCCAGCGGATGGCTACCTGGTGGGCATCGACAGTGGTGTCTGTGGTGCCCATGTCACCAACCAGCTTTTCGTACAGGCTGACCTTGGATAACGCTTCCTGAAGCGTGCTGGCGCTCATGGCGATATAGCCCATCACATTGTAGGAACCGGGCTGCACAAATTCGGAAGTGTGTAACCCGAACAGGGGGTCGGCGGACTGTTTGATGAGGGCGTGCAGCAGGGTCTGAAAATCCTGACCATGAATGCGGGTATCCGGTTTCTGGATATGGCCGGGGTCCAGGTTGGCCTGCTGCAGCGCCGCAGCCGTATCCAGCCCACGGGCTTGCCCGTGAGCCAGGTACTGCTGAAGTGCGGCGCTACAAATCTGGCCCAGTGCATCCATGGGGATGTTCGCTCAGTTCAGTTCAAAGGTGATTTGTACCTGGGCGGAAATCTCGGTTTCGCCGGCCCGGTAACTGTCTGCGGCACCGCTTTCTTTGCTGCGAGCCATCATCATCACCGGTTGCGGGTGGTGGATCCCCTGAGCGGTGATCTGGAAGGCTTCGCCCAGGTCACGGTCTGCGGCTTCGGCAATGATCTCTGCCCGTTGACGGGCATCAGCCACGGCTTTTTCCAGGGCCTGGTTGCCCAGCTGGTCGCGGTTGCTAACTTCCGCACCGGCGGGGCGGATGTTACGTACGCCCTGTTCGGCAAGTCCTTCCAGTAGCTCCGCATAGGTTTCAAGGCCGTCGACCTTGAAGCTCACGTCGCGGCTGACCTGGTGGCCAATCAGTTTGCGTTCGGGTTGATACTGCCATTGGGGGGTGACTTGCATGGTGCTGGCGGTGACGGCCTTTTCTTCGATATCCAGGTCGTCTGCGAGATCCAGCATATTGCTGACAGACTCATCCA
>NZ_LWFX01001320.1:0-4036 GCF_001635175.1 Alcanivorax sp. HI0083
TTCGGCTTCTGCAGCGTCCAGGTCAGAGCCCGGCGGCCGGCGGCCGGCCGACACCAGGTGGTTCTTGGCGGTATTGACCGCGATACGGTAAAGCCAGGTATAAAAGGCGCTGTCTCCACGGAATCGGGGCAGCGCGCGCCAGGCCTTGATAAAGGCTTCCTGAGCAACATCCTGGACCTCGTCCTGGTCACGCACATAACGACTAATCAACGCGAAAAGGCGCTGCTGATACTTTCGCACCAACACCTCAAAGGCACGCTGATCGCCGGTTTTGGCTTTCTTGACCAACTCTTCGTCTGACACCGATCCCCCGGATCTATCGCGAAACGCGTGAAGTAACCATGGCCGCATGACGGCCCACTAAAACGCGCCATTGTAGCAGTTGCCCGGGCGGCGGCTACACCATGGGCACGATTTCGCCACCTTTTCACATTGCTTGAACATTTCTGTGGCGGCGAAGTCGAGGCGTTTCAACGTATTATAGGACAGAATCGGACACATAAATGCCCGAATGGTTCCCGAGAGAACATGGAAACCGGACGCATTCTCGATAGAACGACAGAAGAAGAAAGGCGCTCACAGGAGCCAGAGGCGGCCCTGCGAGCGATAGGTCATGAAGGCACTGAGAGCACTGAAAGCGCTGGGAACTAGAAAATTGAGCAGCCAGAACCGCCGAATTTCTTTTTCACCTGGGCCATACAGCCGCGCATCAGCAGGCCAAAGGGATCGCCGGGCAGAGTTTCGCAGACCTTCTTGGCCGCATAGGCCTTGGAACATTCCGTGGCCGTAGCTTCCAGGG
This sequence comes from Alcanivorax sp. HI0083, assembly GCF_001635175.1. Taxonomy (NCBI): domain Bacteria; kingdom Pseudomonadati; phylum Pseudomonadota; class Gammaproteobacteria; order Oceanospirillales; family Alcanivoracaceae; genus Alcanivorax; species Alcanivorax sp. HI0083. The sequence continues at coordinate 800 of NZ_LWFX01001320.1, forward strand.
TGTTGCCGGCCACCGGTTGCGCCCCGACCTGCCCGCCCGGGGCGGCGGCCGCCATCAAAGCCGCAGATCCCCCCGGTGCCGCCTTCGGCTCACTGGCCTCGATCATCGCAGCCACCACATCGGCAGGCAGCCCCTCTTTGGTCAACCAGCTGGATTCTTCAGGCGTAAACAAGGCATAGGGCTGGCCCGCAGCCTTGATACTCGCTGCCATGGCCGGTGCCGAACGCTTGCGATAGGTTTCCTTGAGCACATCCATCACCCGTAAATCCGCCGGCCCGATAAATAAAAGCCGTTCATTACCGTGAATGTCATCCGCGAATTCAGGGTGCCTTTCGACAATCGCCGCATAAGCTTTGAGGCGCTCATTACGTTTTTTCCCCGCCAGCACCTCGGCCAAATGGGTGGACACCAGCGGGCGATAGAATTTCAGTTGCGGGTTATCCAGCGCGGCGGCCAGCTTATCCACATCCTTTGATTTCTTGAGCGAGTCATACAGCGGCTCTTCCGCAACGATGCTTCGCGTCAGCTTTTCTTCATGGGAGAAGAACGAGGCATACCAGGCCGCATCGGTGACTTTCTGGGTGCCACGTAATTTCCCTAGCGGAAACCAGCTCATGAACAATGTGCCGCGGTAGTGAGCGTTGGCGCTATACACCAGCTCCCCTTCCGAGCGCATTTCAATGGTCGTATCGAAGTGCTGCGGTGACACCACAGGAACCAGACAAAGACTGAAAGTACAGCCCAGCGTCGTCACCAGCACCGTCGCAACCGTTCCCACGCTATTCTTCGGGCGATGGCGCGTTACCGTGATATCCAGCGGCGGCATATCACCATCATGCAACCAGTAATCCGCCGCCCGCGCCATTTCATCATTGGCACTGCTTCTTGGCTTCTCGTCAAAGGCTCTCTGGATTCTTTCACTGGCCCATGGGTAGGCATTATAAGTCGCCTTACCCTTGGCATAGGGAATAATCGGATTATTCGGATTGGTGTTGAAAAGATCAATCGTGTCCTGCGTGATGGGTGTACCCTGCTCCGTGTAGTAATTCGCAGACATACAGCCACTTAACAAGCTCACACCCATCGCGCTGGCTGCCAGCCCTTTTAGTACCCTTCTCATAGTGTTCCCCGATACTGATTGTCCGTACGCCACTTCCCCCAATGAAAGCAGCGCTGTCCCAAGTCACAGGAAAATAACAACACTGTCACAAAACCGCATCCCCCATTTGGGGGATAGGTCAGCATTGGTCATTTAGTCAGGACCGGATTCACCGCTATACTGGCCACCGCATATCCCACCCAACCGGGCTCTTCACAACAGGATTCTCCATGGCTACCTACCGACACGATGTACTCATTATCGGCTCCGGCGCTGCAGGCCTCACCGCTGCCTTGCGCCTGCCGGATGAGTGTCAGGTTGCCCTGCTCTCCAAGGGAGAGCTCACCAGTGCCAGCACCTACTACGCCCAGGGTGGCGTGGCCGCGGTGCTGGATCAGGAAGACTCACTGGAAAGCCACGTGGCCGACACCCATGTGGCCGGCGCCGGCCTGTGCCACGATGATGCCGTGCGCTTTACCGTGGAAAACGGTCCCGACGCTATCCGCTGGCTGATTGATCTGGGCGTGGACTTCACCCGCTTTGACAGTGGTGACGGCAGCAAGCTGCCCTACCACCTGACCCGCGAAGGCGGCCACAGCCACCGGCGTATCATTCATGCTGCCGACGCCACCGGCAAAGCCATTTCCGGCACATTGATTGAACAGGTCTGCCAGAAACACAACGTGACCCGTTTTGAACACCGGGTAGCCGTGGACCTGATCGTGCAGGAACACGACGCCCCCAACGGGGAACAAGGCAAAGAAAAACGCTGTTGCGGCGCCTACGTGCACAACATTCAGACCGGGGAAACCGACGTTATTCTGGCCCGCTCCGTGGTACTGGCCACCGGCGGCGCCTCCAAGGTGTACCTGTATACCTCCAACCCGGATGTGGCCACCGGCGATGGCATCGCCATGGCCTGGCGGGCCGGCTGCCGCGTGGCCAACATGGAATTCATGCAGTTCCACCCAACCTGCCTCTATCACCCCAAGGCGAAAAGCTTCCTGGTCACCGAAGCCATTCGCGGCGAAGGCGGACACCTGCTGCTGCCCAATGGCGAACGCTTCATGAACCGCTTTGATGAGCGCGGTGAGCTTGCTCCCCGGGATGTGGTGGCCCGGGCCATTGACCATGAGATGAAACGGCTGGGGGCAGACTGCCTGTATCTGGATATCAGCCACAAGCCGGCGGACTTCATCATCGAGCATTTCCCCACCGTATACGCCAAGTGCCTGCAGCTGGGGCTGGATATCACCCGCGACCCGATTCCCGTGGTCCCCGCCGCCCATTACACCTGTGGCGGCGTAATGATCAACGAACATGGGCAAACCGACCTACCCGGCCTCTACGCCATCGGTGAAACCAGCTTCACCGGCCTGCACGGCGCCAACCGCATGGCCAGCAACTCATTACTGGAATGTTTCGTCTACGGCAAAGCTGCCGCCGACCATATCGGCGCACACCTGGATGAGATACCCACACCCCGGGACGACAATGAATGGGACGAATCCCAGGTCACCGACTCAGACGAGGACGTGGTCATCAGCCACAACTGGGACGAGCTGCGCCGCTTCATGTGGGATTACGTGGGCATCGTGCGAACGGAAAAAAGACTGGAGCGTGCCCTGCACCGGGCCGAACTGCTGAAGAGCGAGATCGCCGAGTATTACAGCAACTACCACATCAGCAACGATCTGCTGGAGCTGCGCAACCTGGTGGTGATCGCCGAGCTAATCATCCGCTCCGCCATGCAACGCAAGGAAAGCCGCGGCCTGCATTTCATGCGTGATTTTCCCGGTGTGAATGAAGAAACCAGGGACACGATCCTGACGCCGCTAATCAGTTGACAGTTGATAATGGACAGTTGACAGCGGCGCGATATGAAATGGGTGGAATCTGAAACGCAAGAGGCCGCGCCCACACGGTGGGCGCGACCTCTTTTCGTTCTGAAACAGAAAGCGTTAATGGAATGCCCCGGAAAAAGTAGACACCTTCATTTGGAGAGAAGGTGTCATGAAATACAAAGCCAAGCGCTACTTCAGCGATGATTTCAAACGCGAGGCCGTGCAGGCCTCGCTATCCACCACGCAGACACAGTCCGCACTAGCTGGCAAGCTAGGCATACACCCAAAGTTGTT
>NZ_LWFX01001321.1:0-552 GCF_001635175.1 Alcanivorax sp. HI0083
ACAGCGGTGACGGCGAAGCCCTGCGCCTGCAGGTGGCCAAGCATAACGGCCAGGCGTTCCGGCCCAATAACGGTGACGACGCCGGCGCCCACAAGCAGGCACTGGAAAATGCTGGCACCCTGACCATCAGCCAGCGTGAGCAGCGGCCCACCCGCTCCAAGCCGTCGGCGCCTTTTATTACCTCTACCCTGCAGCAGGCCGCGAGCACCCGCCTGGGCTTCGGGGTGAAAAAGACCATGATGATGGCGCAGCGGCTTTATGAAGCCGGCCACATTACCTACATGCGTACCGATTCCACCAACCTGAGTTCAGACGCCGTGGCGGCCTGCCGGGAGTGGATTGGCGAAAAACTGGGTGACAAGTACCTGCCTGATGCGCCGCTGTCCTACAGCAGCAAGGAAGGGGCCCAGGAAGCGCACGAAGCCATTCGTCCTTCGGATGTGCGGCGCACCTCGGATTCCCTGAAAGATATGGAGCGCGACGCCCAGCGCCTGTACGAGCTGATTCGTCGACAGTTCATCGCCTGCCAGATGCCCCCGGCGGAATATCTGA
>NZ_LWFX01001322.1:0-1321 GCF_001635175.1 Alcanivorax sp. HI0083
TCTGCTGCCTACCTTGCTGAATAACGACCACTTCGGCCCATTGCGGCATTTTCTCGCCGACGATGTGGATGGCCGCAAACGCCATCAGCTGGCCGAGCGACTGGCAGATCTGTTCGATGCCTATCAGGTCTATCGGGCGGACTGGCTGGCGGACTGGGAAAACCGCAACGACCGTCTGCGCAAGGCCCAGGATCGCGACGCTTTTGATGAGTTTCCCACCAGCCAGCTGTGGCAGGCACACCTGTGGCGCGCCCTGCTGGCGGACATGGATGACATCAAACAGCGCCTCAGCCGCAGCGCCATCCACCGGGATTTCATCGCCGCACTGACTCAACACCAGCAACAGGGCATGCCACCGCCCGGCCTGCCGCGACGCCTGATCATCTTCGGTATCAGCGCCCTGCCCCAGCAGGCTCTGGAAGCGTTGGCCGCGCTCAGCCAGCATTGCCAGATCCTGATGCTGGTACAGAACCCCTGTCAGCATTACTGGGCAGATATCGTCGAAGACAAACAACTGCTGCGACGCCAGCTGGATAACCGCAAACGCCACCTGACCGCCCTGCCGGAAAACCGCGTTAACCCCCTGCTGGCCGCCTGGGGCAAACAGGGCCGGGACTTTATCGGCCTGCTCTACGATCACGACGATCCAGACAGTTATCGCAGCGCCTTCCAGAATCAGATCGATCTGTTTGAACACCACGAACCGCACACCCTGTTGCCACAGTTGCAGCAGGACATTCTCGATCTGGAACCCTTGCCGGCGCCGGACCAGCGCCCCTCTCTGGCGATCGATGGCTCGCTCAGTTTCCGCATCGGCCACAGCCCCCAGCGAGAAGTGGAAGTCCTGCAGGATGAATTACTGGACCGGTTCAGCAACGACCCGAGCCTGCAGCCCCGGGACGTGATCGTGATGGTGCCGGACATCGAGGCCTATGCACCGCACATTGATGCGGTGTTCGGCCGACTGGACCGGGACGATCCCCGCTATCTGCCCTACACCCTCAGCGACCGCAGTGCCGGTGCCGCCTCTCCCCTGGCCCAGGCAGTGGAATCCCTGCTGCACCTGCCCCAGTGGCGCTTCACTGCCACCGACATTCTCGACCTGCTGGATGTGCCCGCCGTGCGCGAACGTTTCGGCATCGACGAAGGCGACCTACCGCAACTGGCCCGCTGGATCGACCAGGCGCGCATTCGCTGGGGCCTGAACAGCCAGCAACGCAAGACCCTGGACGTGCCCGGCTTCGAACAGAACAGCTGGGCCTTCGGCCTGAAACGGATGCTGGCCGGCTACCTGCTCGGCGACGGCCCGGCCTGGATGGGC
>NZ_LWFX01001323.1:0-2833 GCF_001635175.1 Alcanivorax sp. HI0083
CTTACGGCCACGGGCGATTGAATCTAATCAGAAAATGTGGTGATTTGAGCGTTAAGGGGAACGGTGAACCGTTTCTGCTTGTCGCATAAACAGGGCCGGTCGTATTGGGCTGGCTTGCCATTTCCATTTAAGGAGCGACTTTCATGTTGGGCGAAAATCACAGCATTCATCACGAATTTCCCGATGTTCACCAGAAGATAGACGAGCTTGCTAACGCCGACCCCTCGTTCAAGGCGTTGATTCTGGAGCACGATAAACTGGACAAAAAGATACGGGGGCTGGAGATGCGCGAGAGCCCGATTTCGGATCCTGAGATGGAACGGCTAAAGCAGGACCGCATACGGCTGAAGGACGAGGTCTACCACCGGTTAAGCCATCACTGAAAGAAAAAGCCTCTGGTATCAGAGGCTTTTTTTATTTACTTCATTAACAATCTAGATTTTGGTTCCGAGAGCAGTTTTTTTGCATAGACACCCGGCGGAAGGCCATTGCTATCACGGCTATAATACATTCGGGTGATGAAATAAAATTCCTTACCAAACGGAATGTCAGTCAGTGAAAAGCCCACATTGGGTAATTGCCCGGCAAACCTTTCGGGTTCGTTCACCTGGCTGGCATCGTCCTGATAGAGCAGCCGGGCGGGGGTATCAAAGCCCTTCACGAAGGCCAGCTGGGCCAGCATGTCGAAGCCCCGGCCAGTGCCAAACCAGATCCAGTTGTTGCCTTCCAGTGGCATGGCGAGCATGGCTTTTTCCGAGTCCGACAGCACTCCATCGGTAATGCCCACGTGGTTGCCGGTCCAGCTGGTAACCAGTTTGCTGTCGTAGAGGCCGTTGCCATCCAGCGAAATATCCAGAGCAGGGCGTGCCAGCACAGTGTCGGCAATGCCGGGCAGGGTGAAACGGCTATGGATATCGACCTGTTGCGGCATCACCAGAAAATAGTTGTGAATGCGCAGCACCGGCACCCGTGCCACCTTGACGGAGGTAGTGGCATAGACCATGGCTGCCAGTGGGCCGCTGATAATCTGTTCTACTTTTGGATCCAGGTTGTTGTTGTTCAGGGTGACGCGATTGTTTTCTCCGAATACACCAGCGCTGAGGCGCAATTTGAGCGTATCAAGAATACTTTGGCGCTCGCCGTTTTCCCCTTCGAAACCGCGAAAATAAAAATCGCTCCACTTGAACAGATTCTGATCTGTCATGCTCAAGGCAAAGTCGGTGCTTTTGATGGTCATGCTTTCCGGGTCGAACTGCACATAGCGCTCTGTGCTTTGCAGATAGGCGTTCTTGACCAGGTAAAAATGGTGTTCCTTGTCGTTATGGGAGACCAGCAGTTCTGCGGCGACGTTTTCTGAAACATTACCGCTTAATGCCGGGCCACCGTCTTCGAAACGCAACAACAGCCGGTCTTCTGTATCGATGCGGCGCGGATCACCAATCAGATGCGTGCTGTCATCTTTCTCAAAGTAGGGGTAGCCCTCCCTGGACCATTGGACCCACTGGTGGGGAACCGGCACAAGGCGACCTTCTTTTACAGCGAAAAAGGAGTACAGACCGATATGTTTGCCGATCAGGGGTTTGAAGTCGGCGCCGGTGAGGGTAATGATCTGTGCCCAGAGGGCCGATGAGGCGCAAAGCAGCAGGAGTGTAGCCAGCGCCCGGGTGACGGTATTTTTTATCATTATGGTCTGTCATGGCTGTCGGTACAGGGTCCATGATGCGCCTTTGCGCCGGGCCGTCAATGACCCGGCGACCGGAGGGTCAGTCTTCAAGCTCAATGCGCTGGGCAAAATGGGCCAGGGCCTGCGGGTTGGCCAGGGCGTTACGGTTGGTGACAGGCCGGCCATGGATGACTTCTCGCACCGCCAGCTCCACGATTTTACCGCTGACCGTGCGCGGGATTTCGGGTACCGACAGAATGACGGCGGGCACGTGGCGTGGCGTGGCGCCCTGGCGAATGGCTTTACGGATGCGAGCCTGGAGTTCGTCATTCAGGTCTACGCCGTCTGCGGGCACCACAAACAGCACCACGCGCACATCACCGTCGAATTGCTGGCCGACCACAATGGCTTCGCGGATTTCTGGCAGGGTTTCCACCTGGCGATAGATCTCTGCGGTGCCGATGCGCACACCTCCGGGGTTGAGTACCGCATCGGAGCGGCCATGGATAATCAGCCCCTGATGGCTGTCATGGGGCACCAGCTGGGCGTAATCGCCATGGGCCCAGACGCCCGGGAAACGGGCAAAGTAGGCAGCGTGAAAGCGCTGGCCGTCCGGATCATTCCAGAAGCTTACCGGGCAGGACGGAAAGGGGCTGCGGCACACCAGCTCGCCTTTGCTGTCGGCCAGGGGCTGGCCGTTGTCATCGAATACGGCCACATCCATGCCCAGGCCGAGGCATTGCAGCTCGCCGCGATACACCGGCAGCATGGGGCTGCCCAGTGCGAAACAGGAAATAATGTCGGTGCCGCCGGAAATGGAGCTGACCAGTAATGACGGTTTCACCTGCTGGTACAGGTAGTCATAGCTTTTGTGCAGTAGTGGCGAGCCGGTGGAGAAAAGGGTGCGCAGGGTGCCCAGGTCGTGGCTGTCTTTCGGGCGCAAGCCGGATTTTTCCACCGCCTGAACAAACTTGGCACTGGTGCCGAAGTGGGTAATGCCTTCCGCATCAATCAGGTCAAACAACCGGCCGGTATCCGGGTAGGCCGGGTTGCCGTCATAGAGCACCAGAGTGGCGCCGGTGTGCAGGCCGCAGATAAGCCAGTTCCACATCATCCAGCCGCAGGTGGTGAAGTAGAACAGGGTGTCGGTGTCGCGCACATCGCCGTGCA
>NZ_LWFX01001324.1:0-3983 GCF_001635175.1 Alcanivorax sp. HI0083
AGTTTCAGCGTAATGTCGTGCTCTTCAAAAAAACCTTCCGGCACCAGCGACAGGTCGTCGGCGGTCTTGCCGGAAAAGTAACTGGTCAGCCCTACGCGGTCATAGGCCGGCAGCGGCTCGGCACACAGTACCGTAATATCAAAGTGCTCCCGGCCACCCTGGGCCACCAGAGACTCCAGATAACGTTGTCCGACCATCCCGTGGCCGATCAAAAGAAGTTGTTGCTTTGCCATAAGGCTCACCCTCGCGGTGCGTAACTGACACCCACCACTCAGCAATCCCTATGCCAACTTGGTAAGCCAATGTTTTTAATGAACTTATTTCGTTTTTCGGATAATAAATGCAGAAACCCTGCTTTCTTTTAATGCGCTCGTGCACGAGAAAAATGCATTTTTTCGTGCACCGCCATGAACCAGAAACGCTCCCGATTTGCGCACAGTTATTGCCCTCCTCCCGATTCATCTCCTTTTAATCTTTTTAAAACAGACACTTAGAAATATGGCACAGGAGTTGCTCTGTTCAGCCTGTCGTTAACCGCCCATGCATGGAGAAGTCATGAGCGATCAAAAGCTGAATCTGTTGAATCTGTCCGCGCCACGCATCCGCCTGTTACATCTGAGCTGGCTGGCGTTTTTTATTACCTTTGTTGTGTGGTTTTCCCATGCGCCATTAATGGGGCATCTACGGGACGCCTTCGACCTTACTCCCGAACAGATAAAGGCGTTGCTGATTCTCAACGTAGCGCTGACCATTCCTGCCCGGGTGGTGATCGGTTCCCTGGTGGATCGCTTCGGCCCGCGCCTGGTGTTTGGCTCGTTGCTGATGCTGGCCGCACTCCCCTGCTGGGCGTTTGCCCTTTCCACTAGCTATGAACAGCTGGCAGTGACCCGCCTGTTGATGGGTTTTGTGGGCGCAGGCTTTGTGGTGGGCATCCGCCTGATCAGTGAATGGTTCCCGGCCCGGGAAGTCGGCCTGGCCGAAGGCGTCTATGGCGGCTGGGGTAACTTCGGTTCCGCAGCGGCGGCGATTACCCTGCCCTCCCTGGCGCTGCTTTACGGTGGTGATGACGGCTGGCGCTGGGCCATTGCCACCACTGGCGCGGTGGCCTTTCTCTACGGCATTTTCTTTCTGTGGCGGGCACGCAATACCCCACAGGGCGCCTCCTACTTCAAGCCGAAGAAAGCCAGTGCCCTGGAAGTCAGCACCAAGAAAGATCTGTTCTTCTACCTGGCCATGAGCCTGCCGCTTTACATCGCATTGCTGGTGATCGTCTGGCGCCTGGGGCCTACCAATCTGAATTTGTTCGGCCAGACCACACAAATATTTCTGGCGGCCCTGATCATCAGTCTGGCCGGTATTCAGCTGAGCCAGGCCTGGCGGGTAAATCGCGAGCATCTGAAAGAAGGAGTCCCCGAACACGACCGTTACAGCTTCAAGCAGGTGGCGATTTTGGATTTGGCCTATATGGTGACCTTCGGTTCCGAGCTGGCGGTGGTGTCCATGCTGCCCCTGTTCTTTACCGATACTTTTGCCCTGACGGCAGTCACTGGCGGCCTGCTGGCCTCCGGCTATGCCTTCATGAATCTGGTGGCTCGGCCCGGTGGTGGCTGGGTCTCCGACAAGTTCGGGCGCAAGAAATCATTGGCTATTCTGCTCTGCGGCCTGATGGTGGGTTACGGCCTGATGAGCCAGATCGGCAGTAGCTGGCCCATTGCCCTGGCGGTGGTTGCCACCATGTGCTGTTCCTTCTTTGTGCAGGCTGGCGAGGGCGCCGTGTTCGCTACGGTGCCACTGATCAAGCGGCGCCTCACCGGGCAAATTGCCGGCATGGTCGGCGCCTATGGTAATGCCGGTGCCGTGATCTTCCTCACCGTGCTGACCTTTGTAGAACCATCAACCTTCTTCCTGGTGATTGCCGCCAGCGCCGCTGTTGCACTGGCCGCAGTTCAATTCCTGGATGAACCCAAGGGCCATATCGCGGAAATTGATGATCAGGGCGAAGTACAGCTGATCGAAGTGAGCTGAGCTTCAAGTGACCACCGGGCGCGCAGGGATAGCAGCCCGGTTCACCACAAGCCCCCGTCACGTTAACGGTACAGGAGCATCAAGATGGACGTGTCCACCGCCTCGGCAACCGACGACCTCAGCCCGATGGAACCCGACCTGCATCCCCGGGTACGTATCGGCCAATTCAGTGACAGCGGCCCCAAGCTGCATAACCAGGACGCCCTGGCCATGCAGATACCGGAAGGCTCACTGATGCGTACCAAGGGCATTGTCGCCGCTCTGGCTGACGGGCTGTCCAGCGCCGGCGCCGCCCGCGAAGCGGCGGAATCCTGCGTTCTGGGCTTTATCAGCGACTATTACGCCACCCCGGCCCTGTGGAGCGTGCCCCGCTCCGCCCAACGTGTACTGGAAGCCTTGAACCGCTGGCTTTGTCGCCAGACCCTGGCCGGTGAGAGCCACTTGTGCACGCTGTCCCTGCTCATCCTTCGCTCGCGGACAGCGCACATTTTTCAGGTCGGCGACTCCCGCGTCTGGCGCATGCGCAATAACAAGCTGGAATGCCTGACCCGCGATCACAGCCGCATGATCGGTGCAAATCGGCAGGTGCTGACTCGGGTCATGGGCGGGGATACCCGACTGGACGTGGACTACAGCAGTAGCGATTTGCAGGTGGGCGATATTTATCTTTTGTCCAGCGATGGCGTACACGGCTTCCTGACACGCTCACGGATGCAGGGCATTCTGCGTGGTGCCAGCCAGCCGGAACTGGCCGCCCGTACGCTGGTGGAGGCCGCGCTGGCCAACGGCAGTGACGACAACCTGAGCTGCCAGGTGCTCCGTGTGGAAGGCCTGCCGGATGCCAGCGCCGACGAAACCCTGAAACAACGCGGCAGCCTGCCGCTGCCCCCGCCGCTCACACCCGGCATTCGTCTCGATGGCTTTACCGTAAAGCGCGAACTCTATGCCAGCGTGCGCAGCCATTTGTATCTGGTGGAAGATCAACACGGCAAACAGTCCGTACTCAAGACACCCTCCGTCAACCTGGAAGATGATCGCGATGCCCTGGAACGGTTTGTGATGGAGGGCTGGGTCGGTAATCGGTTGCGCAATCCGCACTTGCTCCATGCCCTGCCCATGCCCGACGCGCCAAGCTGCCTGTATCAACACCTGGAATTTATCGACGGAGTGACCTTGAAGCAGTGGCTAAAGGAGCACCCGGACGCACCGGTTGAAGAGAAGCTCTATCTGGCCGACCAGTTACTTAATGGCATTCGCGCCCTGCACCGTGCCGATGTGATTCACGGCGACCTGAAACCGGACAACATCATGGTGGATACCGAGGGGCTGGTTCGTATTGTGGATTTTGGCAGCTGCCATTGCCGGGGCATGGAGCAACACACTGCCAGCATTCCTCTGGGCACTCGGCATTACAGTGCACCGGAGCTGGTGGAAGGCGAAGCGCCCAGCGAGCAGAGCGACCTGTTCTCCACCGCCGTCATTATTCATGAAATGCTCACCGGTGCCCTGCCCTGGCAGGGACGCTATGAAAAAGCCGTGCACCGCCCGCTGCCCCCCCTGCAGGGCCACAATGCGTTTATCCCCCTGTGGATCAACAACGTGCTGCAACTGGCGCTGCAACGGCAACCAAAGATGCGCTTCACCGACGCGGCGGAATTCCGTGACGCATTACGCCGCCCGGTACGCAGTAACAAACCGGTGGCCGACAGTAACATCCGGCAATTGAGAATGTGGAAAGGCGCGGTGGTCATTCTTGCGCTGTTGTTGTTGATCAGCGTCACGCTACGCTGACAAGCGACCAGGGAAGGCTGAGCTTGCCGGGTTAAGGAGCCTCTGAATAACTCCTTGCATGCTCAGTCTTTCAGGCTGGTTCGCAGTCTAGGCGCGCTTTTGAAGGTGTATGTCCATCCATCAAAAAAGTGCAACAACGAGTGCGGGCCAGCCTGAAAGACCCGAAG
>NZ_LWFX01001325.1:0-1575 GCF_001635175.1 Alcanivorax sp. HI0083
GCGCCGGGGCAGGGGGCGCAGATGTTGGCCGTGGACCCCTGGGGTGCGTGGCTCTGGCACGAGGCGCGGTTGCGTCGGCTACCGTTCCCGGCCCGGGCGGAAGACGCCGGGCAGGTGCGCGAGACATTAGTGATGTTGGCGCGGACCCGGCCGGAGGATTTTTTCCTCGCCCGCCCTTGAATCCCGCCGTTACGACCCCATCCCACGCCCAGCAGGCAGGCAAGAGGCCACCGGCTAAGGCCGGTATTTCCTGTTGACTGTTCTGGCGTCCTTACTATGATTAGCACTCGACTCGTTAGAGTGCTAATTGCGACTGTCGAGCTCTACCCATCGGGGAAGCGGCTCGGGTGTCAACTGAACTAACTGGGAGTTTAAGGAAAAATGAGCATCCGTCCTTTGCATGATCGCGTGCTGGTTCGCCGTGAAGAGGAAGAAACCAAATCCGCTGGCGGTATTGTGCTGCCCGGTTCCGCTGCCGAGAAGCCGTCTCGTGGCGAAGTGATCGCCGTAGGCAATGGCAAGATCACCGAAAACGGTGATGTACGCCCGCTGGACGTGAAAGCCGGCGACAAGGTGATCTTTGGCCAATACGCAGGGTCCACCGTGAAGGTGGAAGGCGAAGAGCTGCTGATCATGAGCGAAGCCGAAATTCTGGCCGTCGTTGAAGGCTAAACGCTGAATACGGCCCGGGTAACTCTTCCGGTCAAGACAGACATCGAACGCCCGCAAGGGCATTCAGCCCATCACTGGGTAAAGAATCGCAGAGGTATATAAAACATGGCTAAAGAAATTTTGTTCCGTGACGAAGCGCGTCAACGTATGGCCAAAGGCGTCAACATCCTGGCTGACGCCGTCAAGGTCACCCTGGGCCCGAAAGGCCGCAACGTGGTGCTGGAAAAATCCTTCGGCGCTCCGTCCATCACCAAGGATGGCGTCTCCGTTGCCCGCGAAATCGAACTGGAAGACAAGTTCGAAAACATGGGTGCTCAGATGGTGAAGGAAGTGGCATCCAAGGCCAACGACGAGGCCGGTGACGGCACTACCACTGCCACCGTGCTGGCTCAGGCATTCGTTAACGAAGGCCTCAAGTCTGTTACCGCTGGCATGAACCCCATGGACCTGAAGCGCGGCATCGACCAGGCCGTGGCCGCCGTGGTGGAAGAGCTGAAGAAGCTGTCCACCCCGTGTGACAACACCAAGAGCATCGAGCAGGTGGGCACCATCTCCGCCAACGCCGACAAATCCGTGGGCGAGATCATTGCCCAGGCCATGGAAAAAGTGGGCCAGGAAGGTGTTATCACCGTTGAAGAAGGCCAGTCCCTGCAGAACGAGCTGGACGTGGTTGAGGGCATGCAGTTTGACCGTGGTTACCTGAGCCCCTACTTCATCAACAACCAGGAGAAGATGCAGGTCGAGCTGGAAGACCCGTACATCCTGCTGGTAGACAAGAAGATCTCCAACATCCGCGAACTGCTGCCGGCCCTGGAAAATGTGGCCAAGGCAGGCAAGCCGCTGCTGATCATCGCCGAAGATATCGAAGGCGAAGCGCTGGCGACCCTGGTTGTGAACAACATG
>NZ_LWFX01001326.1:0-709 GCF_001635175.1 Alcanivorax sp. HI0083
CCCGGGCGAACAGTCACAGATTCAGACAGCGCTGTTCGATACGGCGTTTTCGATCATGGGGCACCTGGCCAAGGCCGATGGCCGTGTCAGCGAAGACGAAATTGCACAGGCCAGGGCGGTGATGGATCGCATGCAGCTGTCTGAAGAGCAGCGCAAGCAGGCCATTGCCTTGTTTAACCAGGGCAAGCAGGACGATTTTCCGCTGGACCAAACCGTGGCCGCGTTTGCGACAAGCGTGAAGCATCGCAAACAACTGATTCTGGTATTGCTGGAAATTCTGCTGCAAACCGCGCTGGCCGATGGCGAACTGGACCCGGCCGAAGAAGCGATTCTGGTGCGGGTGGCGGAAGGCCTGGGTGTGCCGCGCGCCCAGTTTCAGCAGATCCTCAACATGCTGCTGGCCCAGGCGCAATTTTCCGGCGCCCGCGGTGGGCATTCCTACCAGGGTGGCCAGCAGGCAGCCGGACCATCACGTCCGTCCCTGTCGCAGGCGTATCAGGTGCTGGGCATCACTGGTAGCGCCAGTAATCAGGAGGTCAAAAAGACCTACCGCAAACTGATGAGCCAGCACCACCCGGACAAGCTGGCCGCCAAAGGCGTGCCGGAAGAAATGATTCGCGTGGCCACGGAAAAAACCGCGGAAATCAGCAAGGCCTACGAAATGATTAAGGAACACCGCGGCTTTAAATAAGGTTCTTCGCGGATTAGC
>NZ_LWFX01001327.1:0-1510 GCF_001635175.1 Alcanivorax sp. HI0083
GATGTCCACCGCATCCACCCGTGGCAGGTTGCCCACGGAGCCGGAGATGGCCACGTAGCATTCGTTTTCGATGGCGCGGGCCTGGGCGCAGTGGCGTACGCGCAGGTAGCCGTTCTTGGTGTCGGTCCAGAACGGGACGAACAGGATATCCATTTTCTCGTCGGCGAGAATCCGGCCCAGTTCAGGGAATTCCACGTCATAGCAGATCAGGATACCCACCCTGCCCGCATCGGTGTCGAATACCTGCAGCTTGTCACCACCCTGGATCACCCAGTCACGGCGTTCATGGGGCGTGATATGGATCTTGTATTGGGATTCCACCGAGCCATCGCGGCGCATCAGGTAGGCCACGTTGTAGACCTTGTCATCTTCAATCACCGGCATGGAGCCGCCGACGATGTTGATGTTGTAGCTCACCGCCATGTCCGCCAACGCATCACGCACTTCGTCGGTGAAGCTGGCCAGGAAGCGCACCGCTTCCACGGAGTTCAGTTCCGGGCGCAGGCCCATCAATGGTGCGCTGAAGAATTCCGGCAGCACGGCGAAATCGGCGCGGTAATCGGACAGCGCGTCGATAAAGAATTCCACCTGGTTGAGCAGGTCCTGCACGTCGCGGGCGGCGCGCATGCGGCGCTGGACCACGCCCACGCGCACCACAGTACGGCGCGGCCACTCGGCGTCGTCATCTTCCGGTTCGTAGAGGATGTTGTCCCATTCCAGCAGGGTGGCGTAGCCGTGGGAGTCTTCGTCTTCCGGCAAATACGCTTTCATCAAACGTTTCACGTCGAAGCCATTGGAAAGCTGGAATGACAAAATAGGATCGTAGATGGCGCGGGCTTCCACCTGCTCGATATATTCGGTCACCGGCATCTGGTCCGCGTAGTTGGTATACCCCGGCAGGCGACCACCCGCCAAAATCGCACGCAGGTTTTCTTCCCGGCACAGCTCTTTACGCGCTTCGTAAAGCCGGCGCCCCAAACGGTAGCCGCGGTATTCCTTGTCCACGAACACATCCAGGCCGTACAGCGCATCGCCATTCTTGTCGTGGGAGCGCACCTTGTCATCGGTGATCAGGTCTTCGTAGCGATGCGGGTTGGAGAAACGGTCGTATTTGACCTTGATGGTCAGCGCCGTGGCCACCAGCTCGCCGTTATCCTCAATGACCAGCTGCCCGTCCTGAAAAATGCGGATCAGGGTCTTGATGGTGTCTTCCGGCCAGGCCCCACCAATATCGTGATAGACCTGATCCATAAGGCGCGCCAGCGCCGGGTAATCGTCTTCGGTGAGCGTACGCAAACGCAGGCGGGTTGTTTCTTCGGCCATAAAAAAACTCCGTTTTCGCTGCACGCGTCACGCTCAACGCAACAACGCGATACAGGTCTATTCATCTCTTCAATGCCGCACCCACGCTTCTAATGCCCGGGGGTTACGACGATTTTGCTTTTCCGTGTTGCGTGTCGCATGCCGCATTCTGCGTCTCTATTTACGCATTCAATGGCGGAAAGGGAAT
>NZ_LWFX01001328.1:0-3725 GCF_001635175.1 Alcanivorax sp. HI0083
GGGCGGGTGGGGCGCTCCAGTGGCTCATTTTCCCTCTTGGGCCGTGTGGTGCGGGAACGAACGTCCATATGGAATGCCTGACCGCCGGGTATTTGGCAGGATTGGCTGCTTGAAAAGTGCCCAGATATGCTTAAAATACGCCCCCTTGCTGGATTTTTGGCCCGACGTTATGCGGGCCTGCGTGGATAAACGTCCACAGCCAGCCAGAATTCATTCCGTTTCAGTCAGTTGCGTGCGCCGGCCAAGTGCGGCTGGGGTTGTTGTGCCCGTTGTGGTGGCATACAATGCGCGCCTGTTTACTGAGGCGGTGAGGCTACTCGCCTCGTTTTCGATCACAGATTGGAGGTTCACGACATTAAGCGTGGAGGCAAAGGCCGCGAGCAGCGCGCCAATACAAATCAGCAAATCCAGGCAACCGAAGTTCGGTTGATTGATGTGGACGGTGAGCAGGTCGGTATCGTCAGCCTGCAGGATGCCTTGGAAAAGGCCACCGCTAAACAGCTGGATCTGGTGGAAATCTCCCCTGGTGCAGAACCGCCGGTTTGCCGAATCATGGATTACGGCAAGCATCTGTTCGAGGCAAAACAGAAGGCCAAAGAGGGGCGTAAGAAACAACGCCAGACTCAGGTCAAGGAAATCAAATTCCGTCCCGGCACCGACATTGGCGACTATGAGGTGAAACTGCGTAACCTCATCCGTTTCCTCGAGGCCGGAGACAAAGCGAAAATCACCGTCCGTTTCCGCGGTCGGGAGATGGCTCACCAGGAACTGGGCCGGGAACTTCTCGCACGTATCGAGAAGGATCTGGAAGAATACGGTTCTGTTGAGCAACGTCCGAACATGGAAGGGCGCCAGATGATCATGGTGCTCGGCCCGGGCAAAAAGAAGAAACAGTCCTGATCGGCTGTTTAATTAATTCATCAACTTGAGAAGGTACCATGCCTAAAATCAAGACAAATCGTGGGGCTGCCAAGCGTTTCAAAAAAACCGCCTCCGGTTTCAAGCGCAAGCAGGCATTCAAAAACCACATTCTGACCAAAAAGTCTTCCAAGACTATTCGTAAACTGCGTCCGAAGCAGGAAGTCCACGAGAATGATGTGGCTCTTGTTAAACGCATGATGCCCTACGCATAACTTTTACGGATCTGGAGACTAAAAAATGGCACGAGTAAAACGTGGTGTGCAGGCCCGTCGTCGGCACAAGAAGATTCTCAAGCAAGCTAAAGGCTACTACGGTGCCCGCAGCCGTGTATTCCGTGTAGCGGTACAGGCCGTTACCAAAGCTGGTCAGTACGCTTACCGCGACCGTAAGGTTCGCAAGCGTCAGTTCCGTCGTCTGTGGATTGTTCGTATCAACGCCGCTGCGCGTTTGAACGGCCTGTCTTACAGCCGTCTGATCAATGGGCTGAAGAAAGCGTCCATCGACATTGACCGTAAAGTACTGGCGGACATCGCTGTCCGTGATCAGGCAACCTTTAGCGCTTTGGCCGAAAAAGCCAAAGCGAGTCTCACCGCCTGATCGACTGTTACGCAGCTGCGTAGTAGTGCATTCAACGGGGGAAGAGTTCGCGCTCTTCCCCCGTTTTTGTTGGTAAAAGAGACGCAACAAGCAACACGCTTTGTGCAACACGGGAAAGGGGTGCACGAAGCGCGTTGCGTGTAGCAGAGGAATTGAAATGGAAAATCTCAATGCCCTGGTTGACGCTGCCTTGGCAGAGGTCGAGCAGGCTGGCGACATTCGGGCGCTGGACGATGTGCGGGTGAAGTACCTGGGCAAAAAGGGTGAAATCAGTGCCTTGATGAAGGGGTTGGGCAAACTGAGCGCAGAAGAGCGCCCGCAGGCCGGCGCCGTCATCAATGAAGGCAAGCAGAAGGTTCAGGACGCTATTGCCGGGCGCAAAAGTGCCATGGAAGAGGCGGCCCTGAATGAGCAGCTGGCCAGCGAGACCGTTGATGTGACGTTGCCGGGCAGAGGCGAGTTGCCGGGCGGGTTGCACCCGGTGAACCGTATGCGTCGCCGCATTGAGGATTTCTTTTTGCGTCTGGGGTTTGATATTTCCGAAGGCCCGGAAGTGGAGGATGACTTCCACAATTTCGAGGCCTTGAATATCCCCGGCCACCACCCGGCACGGGCCATGCACGATACCTTCTATTTCGGTGATGGGCGCCTGCTGCGCACCCATACTTCACCGGTACAGGTACGGGTGATGGAACAGGGCAAACCGCCGTTCCGGATTATTGCGCCGGGCCGTGTGTATCGCTGTGATTCAGATTTGACCCACACTCCCATGTTCCACCAGGTGGAAGGCCTGTTGGTGGACAAGGGCATTACCTTCGCCGATCTGCGTGGCACCGTGGCGGAATTCCTGCGCTTCACCTTTGAAGTGGAAGACTTGCCGGTCCGTTTTCGCCCCAGCTATTTCCCGTTCACCGAGCCCAGCGCGGAAGTGGATGTGGGCTGCGTGAGTTGTGGTGGCGATGGCTGCCGGGTGTGCTCGCACACCGGCTGGATCGAAATCATGGGCTGCGGCATGGTGCACCCGAAGGTGTTGGAAGCGGGCGGCGTTGATGCGGAAGAGTACAGCGGCTTTGCCTTTGGTATGGGGATCGAGCGTATCACCATGCTCCGTTATGGCGTGAACGACTTGCGGTTGTTTTTCGAAAACGACACCCGCTTTTTGTCCCAGTTCAGCTAACGTCTCCCGCGAACAAGTTAAAGGAATCACGACATGCGTTTTAACGAAGCCTGGTTGCGGGAGTGGGTCAACCCCGCCGTGGATACCGACACCCTGGTCCAGCAATTGACCATGGCCGGCCTGGAAGTGGACGCGGTGGAACCGGCCGCACCGGATTTTAGCGGCGTGGTGGTCGGGCAGGTGGAAAGCTGCGAACCGCACCCGGATGCCGACAAACTCAGTGTCTGTCAGGTGACCAATGGCACCGACACGGTGCAGGTGGTGTGTGGTGCGGCCAATGTGCGTGTGGGCCTGAAGATGCCCTTCGCCCAGGTCGGCGCGGTGCTGCCCGGTGACTTCAAGATCAAGAAAGCCAAGCTGCGCGGCCAGGAATCCAATGGCATGCTGTGCGGCGCGTCGGAACTGGGCCTGGAAGACCTGATCGATGGTCTCATGGAGCTGCCGGAAGACGCCCCCGTGGGCACCGATTTTCGCGACTACCTGAGGCTCGACGACACCGTTATCGAAGTGGATCTGACTCCTAACCGGGCTGATTGCCTGAGCCTGCGCGGTATCGCCCGGGAAGTGGGCGTGATGAACCAGAGCCCGCTCACCGAGGCGGCCATCAGCAAGGTGGCGCCGGCCATTGATGATGCATTGACCGTAACGCTAGCGGATAACGCCGGCTGCCCCCGCTACCTGGGCCGGGTCATCAAGGGCGTGGATGTCAACGCTGCCACCCCGCTGTGGATGGTGGAGCGCCTGCGCCGTGCGGGTCTGCGCACCATCGACCCCATCGTCGATGTAACCAACTATGTGTTGGTGGAACTGGGGCAGCCGTTACATGCGTTCGATCTGGCCAAGCTCAGCGGTGGTATCACCGTGCGCAAGGCCAAAGCGGATGAGACGCTTACTACCCTGGACGACCAAGAGCTGACCCTACGGGACGATACCCTGGTAATTGCTGACGACAGCGCGGCACTGGCTCTCGCTGGGGTCATGGGCGGCAAACCGTCATCCGTGACCACGGATACCCAGGATATTTTCCTGG
>NZ_LWFX01001329.1:0-3100 GCF_001635175.1 Alcanivorax sp. HI0083
TCATCTGTCCATCGGCCAGCCCGACTTCAAACCGCCGGAGCACGTGATTCAGGCCGGGGTGGATGCGCTCTACGCTGGCCAGACCGGTTACACCATGGACGCCGGCCTGCCGGAGCTGCTGGAATCGCTGGCGGAGTACTACAGCAAACGCTATCAACGCACCCTGGTGCCGGAAAACTTCATGGTGACCACGGGCGCCACCGAAGCCCTGTATCTGGCGTTGACGGCCACCTCGGCCCCCGGCCGGGAATTCATCGTGCCGGACCCGTCTTTCATGCTCTACGGTCCACTGATCCGCATGAACGGTGGCATCGTGCGCAACATTGCCACCCGCGCCGAGAACAACCATCAGCTGGATCCCCAGGAAGTGATTGACGCCATGGGGCCCAATACCTTCGCGGTGATTCTCAACTCCCCCAGCAATCCCACCGGCACCATCTACCCACGAGAAACCATCGAAGCCATTGTCGAAGAAGCGGCCTATCGCGGCATCCATGTGATCAGCGACGAGGTCTATGACCACCTGATCTACGACGGAAAGCATTACCCCAGCGTCCTGTCCAGCTGCCCGGACCTGGACCACGTCATGGTGATCAGCAGTTTCTCGAAAACCTTTTCCATGGCCGGTATGCGTGTCGGCTGGCTGATTGGCAGCCAGGGGGCCATCAAGAAACTGCGCCGCTACCACATGTTCACCACCACGGTGGCCAACACGCCCTGCCAGTGGGCCGGCGTCGCCGCATTGCGTGGCAGCAACCAGTTTATCGACAACATGGTGGAGGAATATCAGCGCCGGCGGGATCGGCTGGTGGAATTGGTGGAACAGACGCCACACCTTACCGGCTACAAACCGGACGGCGCTTTCTATCTATTCCCCTCGCTACCGGAAGGTGTCGACGGGGCCAACGTGGCGCTGAAATTATTGCGCGAAACCGGAGTCTGCACCATTTCCGGCGACACCTTCGGGGACGCCGGGCGCAACGCCCTGCGCATCAGCTACTCCACCTCACTGGATCAGATCGAAGAAGCCTTCAAACGGATCATTCCCTGGATGGAGAAACAAAACTTCAGTTAAGGAGCCTCTGAATAACACGCTTCTCGCCATGTGCCGGGTTTATCCCGAATACCCGGCACTTTGCCAAACGCTAGACGCCGGATGCCTGACGTAAATCTCCATAGCCTGAGACGTTGTCGTTATTCCGGCATCGCTTTTGAGAGGTATTTTGAGGAATTGTCAGGGCCATCATTAAGGCAATAACCGGGTAATGCATTTTGCACAGAGGGTGTGACGGGCAAGGTTTTCAGGTTTTGAATGCCCGCGTCCGTCGTCAGGCATCCGGCGTCCAGCGGCGGCCAAGGCGGGATAATGAGACAAGTTCTGAAGCCGGCTGATCACTCAATTCAGCGATGAACCATAAAAAAATGGGCCGGCTTGGGCCTAACAGCACCCAACCGGCCCGCCTCGTCCTGAGTCAAACGCCGGATGACGATTACACCTGGATCGACGCCCCATACCGGTTTTTGCGATTACGGTTTCTGCGCATCTTTTTGTGCGCCGGCCTGGGCCAGCTCCGCTTCCATATCGGAAAACATCTGCTGCAAGGACGGCATCACATGCTGCATCTGGCGCTGGGAAATCTGTACCGATTCAGCCATTACCTGGGGCATCTTTTTCATGATCGCCCGGCCACTTTCCGACTGATAAAACTCGGCCATGTCCCGCAGCTCCTGCAGGGAAAAGGTACGCTGATAAATCGCCAGCATCTGCTCTTCCATGGCACCCCAGTCCAGCCCCTCTTCCAGAATGGTCTGCACCCGCGAGGTATAGCGCTCCATCATGGCCTTGTTGTCCGCCGGGATGGTTTGCGTCAGGGCCTGATCGGTCATGCCTTCAATCTGTCGCCGGGCTTCACTGAAAATGGCTTTGGCATTACTGGATTCCAGCACCTCTTTGGCTGCAGCCGTCTTGTCCGCCTGTTCCGATGCCTGTGCGGTTACCGACAGGAAAGACAGCAGCAGTACGGTCAGCATTTTTTTCATGATTATCTCCAACATTGCGGTGCCAACACCGCCAGCCTGAAAAGCAAAAAGGCCGTGACGAATCACGGCCTTTTACTATCAATTAACCACTATCAATGATCAATTGCCGTTATGGCATTTCATCCACTTCTTCCGGTTCCGGAATCATGAAGTCTTCCTTGCTGACCTTCATCATGAAGAGAATATTCGTAACCACATAAATCGACGAGTAGGTACCTACCGCCACACCCACCAGCAGAGCTTCCGAAAAAGCGCGCATGACTTCACCACCAAAGAAGTACAACGCCACCAATACCAACAGGGTCGTCACAGAAGTATTGATCGTGCGGGTCAACGTCTGGTTTACCGCGCCATTGATAATAGCCACCGGATCCGTCTGCCGGGAATTGCGGAAATCTTCACGAATGCGGTCGGCCACTACAATGGAGTCATTGAGCGAGTAACCGATCAATGCCAACACCGCCGCCAGCACCGTCAGGTCGAACGGCCACTGCACCAGCGAAAACAGACCCAGCACGATGATTACATCGTGGAACAGCGCGAGTACGGTAGCCACGCCAAACTTGTTGGAGAAGCGGAACCACACATAGACCATCATAAGGCCAAGCGCCAGCAACATGGCGGTACCGGATTCGTCACGCAGTTCGTCACCAACCTGAGGGCCCACAAATTCCACTTTCAGCAGTTCCAGATCCGCATTGTGCTCTTTCAGCACATTGAAGACGTTGTGGCCCACCTTGTCCGCGTCCACGTCATCCTTTGGTGCGACCCGGATATTCACTTCCTTGGGGGAACCGTAGTGCTGTACCACGGCATCACCGAAACCTGCCTGCGCCAAATCTTCCCGTGCCTGAGACAGCTCCACATCCACCGGGCTTTTTACTACCACGGTAGTCCCCCCGGTGAAATCCAGCCCCAGGTTCAGGCCTCGGGTCAGCAACAGCGCCACGGAAATAATCACCAGCGCCAGCGACAGGATGCCCAGCGGTTTGCGGGCGGCCATAAAATTGATGTTCATGGGTGCTTTGCTCATAACCGCCTCAGATGCTCAGTTTGCTCG
>NZ_LWFX01001330.1:0-4453 GCF_001635175.1 Alcanivorax sp. HI0083
CCGCGACTACCCGGACCGGGAGCAGTTCGACCAGGCCATGATCGAGGTGCTCACCCCCTATGCCCCGGATACCGTCGTGCTGGCCGGTTTCATGCGCATCCTTTCAGCTGTCTTTGTTCGCCATTACGCCGGACAACTGATCAACATCCACCCCTCCCTGTTGCCCAAATATCGCGGGCTGAATACCCATGCCCGCGCCCTGGAAGCCGGCGACAGCGAACACGGCTGCTCCATTCATTTCGTTACGGAAGAGCTGGATGGCGGCCCACTGATCGCCCAGGCCCCCATTGCGGTGCATGCGAACGATACCGTTGATTCCCTGTCCAAACGTGTACAACAACGCGAACACCTGCTCTATCCCCAGGTGCTGCAATGGCGTGCACAAGCTAGACTGGAACTGACTGATAACGGAGTCGTACTGGATGGGAAGCCACTCCCCGCGCAGGGTTACACACTGGCGTAACCCTCTACGCATTATTCTACGCAACCCCCTGATTCTCGCTGCTATCCTGCTGGCGAATCTGGCCTTTTCTTCCGCCGCCACCGGGGACGAAACGCCATCACCGTTCCGTCTGGACTACCGCCTGAAAAGCGAAGGTATTCCATTCAGCATCGTCGCCACCCGCTCTCTCAGCCAGGTTCAGGACGGGCTCTGGAAAATGGAAGTCCACGCCAAAAACTGGCTCGGTGAGATTCGCGAAACCGCCCTGTTCAACTGGCAAGGCTGTACCCCGCTGAGCAATTACTACGGTTACGAGCGCCGCGGACTGGGCAAGGTCAAAGAAGCCAAGCTACATATTGATCGCCAGACCGGCGTGGCCGCCAGCGAGCGCACCGACAAACCCATGCGCAGCTACGAGGTAAGCGACAACGCCACCGACGAACTCTCCGTCTCCCTGGCCCTGCAGTGCAAATTGCGCGACGGCGCCAAAAAAGTAGAACTGCAAGTGGCCGATGAGCGTGCGCAGAAAACCCACCACTACACCGTCACTGGCCCTGAAACACTGACCATCGACGGCGACAAGGTGAAAACACTGAAAGTGCAACGCCAGCGTGGCAAGAACAGCGAACGGCAAACCTACATGTGGTTCGCTCCGGGCTATGACTATACGCTGGTGCAACTGATGCAGAAGAACGACGATGGCGAACACCTGATGACCCTGCAATCACTGAAAGGACTCTGAGCGTGCGGTTGATTTCACTTTTGCTGGTGCTGGCCAGCGGCCTGGCCACGGCCAACGAGCCCCTGGCCCCCTTTTCTGCCGAGTTTCGTATTTATGTGAACAAGCTGCCTACCCCGGTCAAAGCCGAACTGGTGCTGGAACCGGCAGAGGGCGACGACTACTACCATATGTTGCTCAAGGCGAAATCGTTTCTGCTCAGCAACACAGAGGAAAGCTATTTTCACTGGCGTGACTGCCAACCGCGCACGGCGCGCTACGTGCATGAATTCAAGGGATTCGGTCAACGACGTTTCCACCACATGGATTTTGAGTGGAACCCGCCACGGGTACACAACGAATCTGAAGACGACAAGGAAAGCCTGGATATCCCCGACAACACGCTGGATGAGCTGACGATTCTGCTACGGGGGCGCTGCGTGTTTGCCACCGGCGACAAGTCTTACTCCGTGACCAGTGTCTACGGCGACAAAGTGCGCGAACATCATTTTGAAGTGATCGACAGGGAAACCCTGAAAACACCGCTGGGCAAACTGGATACCCTGCTGGTTGAAAAGAAACGTACCGGGGACAGCAAAGAAAAACGGCGCACCCTGTTCTGGGTAGCGCCGCAGCTGGACTACATGGTGGTACAGGCCAAACACATTGAGAGCACCCTGTTGAAAGCCGAGATGATCATGATCGACTACAACGGCCCGGAACTCGTTCCGGACTCAGCGCCCGCGTCAGACTAGGCCCGTGGCAGGGTCACGCCACGCTGGCCCTGGTACTTACCGCCCCGATCCATGTAGGAGGTTTCACACACCTCATCGGATTCAAAGAACAGCATCTGCGCCACCCCTTCGTGGGCATAGATTTTTGCCGGCAGGGTGGTGGTGTTGGAAAACTCCAGCGTCACATGCCCTTCCCACTCGGGTTCCAGCGGCGTGACATTAACGATAATGCCGCACCGTGCGTAGGTGGATTTGCCCAGGCAAATAGTCAGCACATTTCGGGGGATACGGAAATATTCCACCGTGCGGGCCAGGGCAAAGGAGTTCGGCGGGATAATGCAATACTCCCCCTTCACATCCACAAAGCTGCGTTCATCGAACGCTTTCGGGTCCACCGTGGCGGAATGGATATTGGTGAACACCTTGAACTCGTCGGCGCAGCGCACATCGTAGCCATAACTGGACACGCCGTAGGAGATCAGTTTTTCACCGTTCTCATCCGCGCGAATCTGCCCGGTCTGAAATGGCTCGATCATGCCTTTCTCGGCGGCCATGCGGGAAATCCAGCGATCCGATTTAATAGTCATTTACGCCTCAATGTTTCAGAGTAGTTAGCGTTCAAGCGGCCAATGGTATAGACGCCGGACGCCGGACGCCAGATGTGTGACGCAGCCGGCCAGCCCCCTCATCAGGCTCTTGTTCAATGCTGCGTCACACTGGGAAACGCCCGCTTGCCGACTTCCGTCAGTGAAAGCCGGGCAGCCAGACGCCGGGCAGCCGACCGGTAGAGGGCAGCCTCATCACTGTCGGGGAACGCCTGCATTACCGGCTCACCCTTGTCTGCCTGCTCGCGGATACGCAGGGACAATGGCAGCGCAGCCAACACCTCAGTGCCATAATCTGCTGCCATTTTGTCGCCACCACCCTGACCGAAAATAGCCTCCTGATGCCCGCACTGGTTACAGACATGCATGGCCATGTTTTCCAGGATTCCCAGCACCCGGATATCCACCTTGCGGAACATTTCCACGCCCTTGATGGCATCCAGCAACGCAATATCCTGCGGCGTGGTAATCACCACGGCACCCGCCACCGGAATTTTCTGGGCCAGCGTCAGCTGGATGTCCCCGGTTCCGGGGGGCAAATCCACCAACAGATAGTCCAGATCATGCCAGCGGGTCTGTTCCATCATCTGCACCAGCGCGCCGCTGGCCTTAGGCCCACGCCACACCACCGGTGTCTGCTTTGTGGTCAGGTACCCCATGGACATGGTCTGCAAACCGTAGGCGTCCACCGGCACAAAAAATTTGCCGTCCAGCAATTGGGGGCGTGTACCGTCGGGCAACCCCAGCATCAACGGCTGGCTGGGCCCGAACACGTCCGCGTCCAGCAACCCAACACGGGCGCCCTCCGCCTGCAGCGCCAGCGCCAGATTCACTGCCGAGGTGGATTTGCCCACCCCGCCCTTGCCGGACGCAACGGCAATGATATTGGCGACCTGGTCCCGCGCCGGCAGGCTGCTTTGCGCCCGGTGCGGCACAATGCGACTTTCCACCGTCACTGACAGGGAACGCTGCTCCAGTACCGGAGCCATGTGTGCGTGGATGGCATCAATCAGCGCGTCACGAATACTGTCGCAGGGATACCCCAGAGTTACCGTGGCCGTCACGGCTGAATCACTCAACTGAAACGCACTGATGCCATTGACCTGATTCAGGCTAATCCCCAGATCCTCGGGAATAAAATCGCCCAGGTGCTGTCGAATCTGCTGTTCCGATTTATCCATGGCTGAACTCATGACCGTACTCACCGATTGCCTCTGCCTCACGAGCTGCGATGATAGGGGCTAACGGACCAACAACCAAGGGGCCTTTACCCTGCGTTCTGTACGGGAAACCGTTCGTTTAAACGGTTTGCACGAGATGAGTTGCGTAAACCTGACCGATAAGCAAAATAGAACTTTGCCGCTTGCACGGCAGTACAAGGAGATATCATGAAAGTTGTATCCGCTGCGACCTTGTTGATCGCTGGCACACTGGCGCTGGCCGGTTGTGATAACACCACCATCAATACCACCCGCGACAGCATCACCGTATCCGGCAGTGGTGAAATCAGCGCCCAACCAGACCGTTTCACGGTGGTCGCTACCGCCAGTGAAAACGGCGATGACATCGCCGGTATGAAAGATCGCGTGGATGAGTCTGTCAGCAATATGCTGGATCTCGCAGACGACCTGGATATCGAAGAAAAGGCCGTCACCGCCAGCACCATGCAAGTCACCCCCCAATGGCAGTATCAACCCGAACGCAAACTGATTGGCCACCAGGTCAGCCGCGACGTGAGCTTCAAGGTCGACGGCCTTGAAACCTATGCGGAGCTACTGGAAGGACTTGCCGAACAGGGCGTACGTAACATCCGCCCCGCCGGTGCGGAAGTTAGCAACCGCGACCAGCTGGGCAACCAGGCCCTGGAAAAAGCCGTGGCTGATGCCCGTCAACGGGCAGAGATCATTGCCGAAGCCGCAGACCGTGACCTGGGCGAAGCCTTCCAGATCACCGC
>NZ_LWFX01001331.1:0-1546 GCF_001635175.1 Alcanivorax sp. HI0083
TGCCACCGGTGAATGGGTGGGCTGTTTTGGCCTGACCGAGCCGGACCACGGTTCTGACCCGGGCTCCATGAGTACCCACGCGAAGAAAGTGGATGGCGGCTATGTGCTAAATGGCGCCAAGACCTGGATTACCAATTCGCCGATCGCAGATGTGGCGGTGGTATGGGCCAATCTGGATGGCAAAATTAACGGCTTTGTGGTGGAGCGGGGCTTTGACGGCTTCAGTACCCCGAAGATTGAAGGCAAGTTTTCTTTGCGGGCGTCGATCACCGGGCAGATCATGCTCGATGACTGCTTTGTGCCGGAAGAAAACCGGTTGGACGTGGAAGGCCTGAAAGGGCCGTTCAGTTGCCTGAACAAGGCGCGCTACGGGATTAGCTGGGGCGCCATGGGGGCGGCGGAATTCTGTTGGCAGGCAGCTCGCCAGTACACCCTGGATCGCAAGCAGTTTGGCCGCCCGCTGGCGGCCACCCAGCTGATTCAGAAAAAGCTGGCTGACATGCAGACCGAAATTACCCTGGGCCTGCAGGGGGCGTTGCAGTTGGGCCGGTTGATGGATGCGGGAAACTGGTCACCGGAAATGGTCTCGCTGATGAAGCGCAACAATTGCGGCAAGGCTATAGATATCGCCCGCCAGGCCCGTGATATGCACGGCGGTAATGGCATCAGTGATGAATACCATGTGATTCGCCATGTGATGAACCTGGAAGCGGTGAACACCTACGAAGGTACGCACGATGTCCATGCGCTGATCCTGGGACGGGCGCAGACCGGCTTGCAGGCCTTCGGCTAAGTGAACTCTGCCACTCTTGCCCTGAAGGTCTGCTTGAGGGGCAGGGTGGCAGTGGCGAACCGGATAGAGGGAAAGGAAAGTGGCCTGTTATATGCACGGCTGTACCAGGGTGTCACCCTTGGTAACGTGTGGGTGCCCCAATTTTGTACACAGTTTTTTGTCAATGCTCTTTTTCTGCAGAAAAAAATGACAGCTACGTTAAATAGCCATAAAAAATAGCGTAACACGCTGATTTTAAATTAAAAAAATCATTGATCAAAATTTAATCATGTCGTCCAGAGACGTGATTTTTGGGTGATGTTGCCATGTTTTCTACCGGCTATGCACAGGGTTATCCACAGGATCTGTGGAAAAAGTCTGCCAGTCCCAAGGGCGTGGATGCGTCATAGACCGAAAACACAGGTTCGTTATGTCAGATATATGATTTATCTGGCGCTTTTGCACAAGTTGATCGTTCCCGCCGTTTTGCTGACCGGGTCAAGCCTTTTCTGTGATCAGTGTAAAAAAACACCAATAAGTCACTGAATAATCAATACTTTACGATTCGTGTAAAAATGAAGCAGTTTGCGTAAAGGACGGAATGGCGGGCCCTACAGCGACTTTTCGTCAGGTTGATCACAAAGTTGTCCACAGCTTTTGTGGAGTAATCCCCAGCAGAGACAAAAATCGCAACAGTCTTGACGTTTGGCAATGGATCAGGACGTGGCCGGCCCTGGTGAAAAACCATGCAAGTCGCTGTAACCTTTGCCACCA
>NZ_LWFX01001332.1:0-4169 GCF_001635175.1 Alcanivorax sp. HI0083
ACCGCGCCGTCCCGTAATTCCCGTTCCAATTGCAGTGCTTTTTCCTTGGGGGCGAACAACGCCTCAATACCATACTTCACGGTGTTGCCAGCCCTCCAGGGCTGCCCGGACACGCGCCCCCGCAGGTACAAGCCGGTTTCCGGCTCAGAGGCCTGGGGCTTACCGCCGCGCCACAGCGCTTCGTTCGGTTGTTTTTCCAGAGGCAGGTACACCACCTCGCCAGGCCGTAAATCTGGCGTTTCCACGGTACTGAAGTCATAACCCAGGCGGGCATAATTACCGCGAAACAGATCTCGCGGGTCCACTGGCCGGGTTTCCAGGCGAATTTCCTGCCCCACCCACAACGGATAGACCCCGCCAACAAACACCCCGGCCATCACCGCGACCTGTAACCCAAGGGCCGCCATCAGACCCGTGACATGACAGCGCTTCATGATTGCTCCTCCCCGGCACAGCCGCCCTTGGCCGCCTGCGTCTCCAGGCCCTGTTGCCGCCGCCAGAAGCGGGCAGCGCCATACAGTACCGCTGCCGCCACCAGAAACATGGCCGCCGCCCCCAGATAGTCCCCGAACAGATCCAGATAACGCATCAACGCCAGCAGCAATATCAACACAATGCCACTATAGAAGTATTGGGTCAGCCCGCGCTTGAGACCTTCCTGAATCAACACAATGGCAGTCAACAGCGCCAGCAGATTCACCGCCACCACAAACAGCCATGTAAAATCCCCGGGCCCGGCCCCTCTACCACCAAAGGCATGAATGCCCAGTAGCACGAAGGGCAACAACATCACCAACAGTCGGGGGCCGGTGGACCCCAAACGGCCAACAACAACCCACGCAGAGGCCAGCAGGGCCGCCAGCAACCCGGCCCACAAACCCGGATCGGCCAACCCGACCAGCTCATGCAGATATCCTTCGGAAAACTCACTGAACGACAGCATCACCAGCAACAGCAGATAGCCACGCAACGCCCACAGGCCCACCAGGCTGCCTGAGCGTCGCAGATAATGAGCCTCGCTTTGCGCCGCCCGGTGACTGAACGCATATAGCAGCGCCAACAACCCCATGTTCAGGGACAGGTGACCGGCTTCAAAATCCGGCCCCCAGCCACCGCCGTAAGCCCAGCCGAGTAGCAGGTTCAGCCAGCTCACCAATACCGCAATCACGACCAGCAACAGACCTCCAGAATGCGCCCGCAGGGCAATGGCGACCGCCACGCCCAGGAACAGCACCATGGCCCAGGGAGGCGTGTACTGGCCTTGCGTTCCCATCCACAGAAACGCCACGGCCAACATCAACAGCGCCAGCACACGGCTGCGCACCAACCAGGCCATGGGCGCCACCCCCAATGCCCAGTAGAACAGGCCATCCGGGAAGTGCTCCCCCAGATGATAGATCTGCGCAATCAACATGATGGAGGCGCCATAACTGATGCCCCCCAGAAACAACCAGCCGCTGCCCTCGCCCTGCTTCAGATAGCCCCGAATGCCGATCAGGTTCAGCGTAATGGTGGTGGCAATCATCCCCAGCATGCGCACCGCGCGGGGAATCTCGTCCCAATTGGCGGACACCAGCNACAGTATGGCCAGACCCACAAACAGCAGCGACACGGTAACCAGCACCTTGTAGGCCAGCGAGCTGTCCGCATCATCGTCCAGCCGGGTGCCATAGCGAGCCAGGATCCGGTTACCCTGGTCTTCGCTGATATCCCCGTCGTCCACCCACTGGCGGCATTCGCTACGCAGCTCGCGCCGCAATAAACCGAGAAGTTGCATGCAAAATCCCTGTGCTTTTTCCCGATCAGACAGCAAGGTGGACGCAAAGGCAATCCATGCGGGTAACCGGGGATGTCACGGGGTGTTCAACAGGAAAGCGCAGACGAGCCCCAAAAGGACGACGAGTAACGAAAACCGGCAACCGAACAGGCCTTTCGCGACTCGTACCTCGCTTCTCGTCACTGACTCTCACACCGGCAGGCCGATACGCTTGGCCTCCAGGCGCCGCAGGAATTCCAGCATCACCTGCCGGTACAGATCTTCACCCAACCAGGCATCTTCCACCCCGGCATCAATATTGGGGTTGTCGTTCACCTCGATGACGACCACATCATCGCCGGATTGCTTCAGGTCCACCCCATACAAGCCGTTGCCCATTAAGCGGGCGGCCTTGAGAGCGGCCTTGAGCACCTTGGGCGGCACTTCCTGTACCGGCAAGGTACGGCTGTTGCCGGTCTCGGTTTTACCGCCACTCTGGTGATGGTAAATCTGCCAGTGCCCCTTGCTCATGAAATACTGACAGGCAAACAACGGGCGGTGGTTCAGCACCCCGATGCGCCAGTCGTAATCGGTGTACATGAACGCCTGCGCCAGCACCACAGAAGACTGTTTCAGGTAGCCACGCAACGCCTCAGCCAGTGCTTCACGGGTGGCCACCTTGCTGATCCCCCGGGAAAAACTGCCATCCGGAATTTTCAGCACCATGGGCAGTTTCAGCTCCTCAACCAGCCGGTCGATCTGGGCATCATCGTCGCTGAACACAAACGCGGTCGGCGGCACCGGCACCTTGTTGGCCTGCATCAACTCGGCCAGATAAATCTTGTTGGTGCAGCGCAAAATGGAGCCCGGATCGTCGATCACCACCATGCCTTCCTGCTCCGCCTTGCGGGCAAACTGATAGGTGTGATGATCCAGCGCGGTGGTCTCACGGATAAACAGGCCGTCGTATTCGCCAAGGCGCGTATAGGCATCGCGACCCACCAGATCCACCTTGATACCCAATTGCCTGCCCGCACGAACAAACCGCTTCAGAGCCGTCTTGTTGCTGGGTGGCAACGCCTCTTCGTCGTTGACCAGCATGGCCAGCTCGTAGCGGTCACCACGACGCCGGCGCGGGTTACGCCACACCCGGGCATTGAACTGTTCCAACGCCCGGGCAAACGCGTCCTCCTCGGCCCCTTTCAGCTGTTTCAGGGTCAGCGGTTTCAGCGCCTCAATACCCCATTGCTCACGGCGGCGGAAATCCACCTTCAGCAACGGGCATGGCAGCTGGTCAAAAATCTGCCGCCCCAGATCGGCCAGGCCCTCCTGCTCGGTATGCCCAAAGAACAGCAACAGGCTGAAATGATCACCACTACCACCTTTGCGTTTCATGGCCTTGTCCAGCGCCGCCTCGAACTGGCCAAAATGCAGGCCATAAAGCGCCTTGCGGCTCAGGTCATTCACCGTGCGCACAGAAGGCAACACCCGCTGGCCACGGGCTTCCGCCAGCAACGAGCAGTAATACCCCGGACTCAGATACTTATAGCTGCGGCACAGGTTGATTACCTGCACTTTCTTGTCGGTACAGACCGGCTGCAGCGCTTGCAGGTAGTCCCTGGCAGACAGGAGATAGCGGGCGGGATAGTAGGCGGCCCAGTCGGCGGGATCGTCTACCAGAATGATGACCTGACTCATGAAAAGCCCTGACAAAAGGGGCGCCGCGACAGGGCGCCGATAGCCGCGAATGTAGGGCCAGACAGGGAGGGGTAGCAAGGGAAATGTGAGGGGCAATGAATAGTTAATAATGAATAATTAATAACGTCACGGAACAGGCTCCCAGGCCCTGAAACCACAGAAGCCGCGCCCAGAGTCTGGACGCGGCTTCTGTCGGTGAAGATCGCAACGCGCTGGCGCGCGGCGTTATTCATTATTAACTATTAATTATTCACTATATTCACCGGCCTTCTTGGCACCCGGATGCCCCGCCTTCTCCAGCGCCTCCTGCACCTCCGGCGGCATGTAGGTTTCGTCATGCTTGGCCAGCACTTCCTCGGCTTCAAAGCGAGTCCGGCTCACCAGCGTGCCATTGGCCACAATGCCCTGCCCTTCGCGAAACAGGTCCGGCAGGATGCCCTGATAATGCACGGTAAAACGCCCCTTGCCATCGGTGAGCCCAAAGGTGACGTCCAGGGTATCCGGGTTGCGAATGACCGTGCCGGGTTCTACCAGGCCACCCACGCGCATCTGCGCATCCAGCGGCGCTTCTCCGGCCGCAATCTGCTGCGGGGTATAGAACAGGTTGATGTTCTGACGCAGCGCATAAAACATCAGGCCGCAGGCGATGCCCAGCCCGACCAGAACGGCGAGTACCACCAAAAGACGCTGCTTACGTACCGGATTCATCATCTAC
>NZ_LWFX01001333.1:0-2089 GCF_001635175.1 Alcanivorax sp. HI0083
CCGGCAGCGTCAATGGTTCGATAGTGAGACGTGAGGACGGCTTTGGGAAGGGCGGGATTCAGTCTGTGGCCGGTTCTGCCTGCGAGGCCATGACGTGTTGATGGAGCAACAGGGCCATGGCCGCCACGCGGCTGACGGCATCCACCGACAGGGTGGCGCCGGTAATGCCATCCACCTCACGGGACAGGCTCAGGTCATCCTGCAGGGTCATCCCGACAAATTGCTGACGGAAAAATGCCTGGTGCACTTCGCCGCCTCGGGGTTCGCGGTATACCNACACGTTCAGGTGAGTAATGCCGGCCGCCCCCACCGCCACGGCCAGCGTCATTGGCATGTCCTTGCTTTTTTCGTCGATGATCCAGGTCGTCACGCCTCCCTGCTGCCAGTAACGCAATCGCAAGCCGCGATACCGGTGTCCCAGTGCCGTTTCTACCCGGTCACGCAGATCGCCACGTAACGGCAGCAGGGACATTCCCGGCAATGGCTCGCCATAGACCTGGGACAAAAAAGTATCCACCGTCATAAACTCGGTTTCGTCATAGCCGCTGATCGCCTGC
Organism: Alcanivorax sp. HI0083; assembly: GCF_001635175.1. NCBI lineage: Bacteria > Pseudomonadati > Pseudomonadota > Gammaproteobacteria > Oceanospirillales > Alcanivoracaceae > Alcanivorax > Alcanivorax sp. HI0083. The sequence continues at coordinate 558 of NZ_LWFX01001333.1, forward strand.
GCCGGGGCGCTCATGACGCACCACAGCGCCACCATCAACAGGCCAACCCCACGCACCATCAATTCACCAACCGTTCCTTATCGAAGAAGGCTTCAATCAACCACTGGTTATAACCGCCCAGCCGCTCGCCTGCCAGGCGCGCCTGTGCTTCATGATAAATCGGGTGATGCTCCATGCTCTTGGGCATCAACACCTGGGCGGTCCAGGTGGCGCCACGAATCCAGCCATAGTTGAACTTCTGCCACCAGCCATACTTCATGTCGTACTGATCCCGAATACGCGGCGGCAGCTCTGCGGCAGTGATGATTTTCTGCCCCCAGAGTGGTGCGATCATCCAGATGGATTTGGCGTCAAACAGGTCTTCCTTCAATTGCATGGCATTGGGAGTCACCGTCAGCTGCGGGCTTTCCCACATGGCGCGGTTATAGTCCATGAACGCGTCCCAGTCGGTGGGCAAGGCGCTTTCCGGAATCCCGAACAACATGGCAAACAGTTTGGTTTCTTCGTAGAACTGGTTTTTCTCTTCCGGGGTCAGGTCATCTTCCAGTTTCTCGTACATGTGAACGATGGTTTCCCACAGTGTTGCATGCACCCAGATCATGGCGTTGATTTCGTTGGCCCGGTATTCGGAACCCCGATGGAAAGCACCGGCCTCTTCGGTCATTTCACCGTCAATTTCCTCATGGATATCCCGCACCTGGTTCGCCGAAGCCATCGCCTGGGGCATGCTGCCAAACACCATGCTGGAGATATGATAGAAAGTGCGGCGGGCCCGCCCCATGGGGTCATTACGCACTTGCGAGTGCTGATCAATACCTGCGGTTACCCAGGGATGAGCCACCTGCAGCAACAGTGCACGACCGGCACCAAAGGCGGGTGGCGCGCTCAAACCATCCAGTTTCCACATCATGGAATCCGGGCCAAAAAGCCCCTCCCGGGGATTGGGCATTGTGTTGTTATGGACCTTGGCCAGCTGTTTGCAGAAGTTGGCTTCATCAATCCACAGCGGCAACGGCGCGCTGCCATCTTCAGGCACCAACCGTTTCACCGCATCATCGCTGGCATAGTCATAGGCACCGTCAGGATTACCCGTTTCCTGGTCATCAGCGATGCCCTGATCACAGGGGTTGGTGAGAAACCCGGTTTCCGCTCGTACCAGTTCCAGATCCAGAGACGCGGCCTCGGATTTCATTTCCATATCTGCAGGCAAGCGATAGCCCCCCTGCACGGACATGTAATCCTGATAAGCAATGTTCCAGCCTTTTTCTTCGATAGAATCCGGAACGTACATGTTTTCCTGATAGATCACCGCATTGGCCGTAGCAGGCAGCCCGCGCACCCAATAGGACAAATCGCCGGCCTGGAGCTGGGCGTGCAGGTGCTCAGCCACCTTCTTGGCCTCCACCCCGCCCATCACATCCAGGGTTTCTTCTTGCGGCGCATAGACATTGCCGCTGATCACCGCCTTGGGGGCGCCCACCGGGTCATCCATCAACACGGCCAGCTGATAATTTTCCCCCAGCTGCTTGAAG
>NZ_LWFX01001334.1:0-1032 GCF_001635175.1 Alcanivorax sp. HI0083
CAGGGCGTCGCTGAGCAACTGGTCCTGAAGCTGGAAACGTTGCAGGCCATCGAAGGAAAAGGGTTCGCTGTCGTCCAGTACCTGGCGTTGCTGTTTCAGGTGGGCCTTCAGCCGTTGCTCGAAAAAGTGCGCCACCGGTTGTTTGAGAAAACGGCCCAGGGCGGCGCAGGTAATCGGCTCGTCGGTGTCCAGTGGCGGCAGCGGTTGGTCGTTGCTGACAGTGGGTGCCTGGCCATCGTGGAGGGCGCGCCATTCGTTGGCGTAAGTATGTAGCGAATCGTTGGCGGCATCCTGGTCGCTGTTAAAGAAATAGCGGGCGCTGAACGGTTGCAGCGGGTGGGCCACGGTGAGCGCATCCACCGGTTCGCCCTGGTCGGTGTGCCAGCGCTGGTTGATGTGGTCGCGCAGTTGCGCCACCAGCACCGAGGGCGGCCGTTCGCTGTTGTCGCGCACGTTGCGGCCGGTCCAGCTGATGTAGAGGCTGTCGCGGGCGCTGAGCAGGGCTTCCAGAAACAGGTAGCGGTCGTCATCCCGGCGGGATCGGTCGCCGGGTCGGTAGTTGCCCCATTGCCGCATCAGATCGAAATCCATGGGCTGCTGCTGACGGGGGTATTCGCCGTCCTTCATGCCGAGCAGGCAGACATGGCGGAAGGGAATGGCGCGCATGGGCATCAGGGTGCAGACGTTGATGCGCCCGGCCATGAATCGTTGCGACAGGCTTTCTGCATTCAGGGCATCGAGCAGGGGGCGGCGGGCCACGGTGAGTGGCAGGGAGCTGTCGAAATCGGCTTCGGCGCAGGCGGCCAGCCAATCGTTGAGGGCGTCGCGCAGGCCCGCATCCAGGGCCTGGTCGGTTTCGTCCACGGGGGCGAACAGGTCGTCCAGCAGTTGGGTAAAGCGTTGTTGCCACTCCCGGGCGCTGGCGTCTTGACGGGACTGTTGCCAGTGGTGTTCCAGGGTATCGAGCAGCCGCGACAGTCGCCCGGCCAGTTCCGCGCCCAGGCCGGCCACTTCGTCCAGGGGCTCGATGCC
>NZ_LWFX01001335.1:0-852 GCF_001635175.1 Alcanivorax sp. HI0083
ACGCGCCAGCGCCGGCAGCCATCACCGGGCCCGCATTGGGGCTGTCACAGGCAGCGGCCTGTTGCCGCCAGCAGCGCAACGCCAACCGGCAGCGCCCGTGCAACCCGCCCACCAGCGCATAGCTCAGCGCCGTCAGCCGCGAGGGCAGCCAGGCAAGCAGATCATCCAGCCGCGCCGCCGGTTTTCCAAACCGTTCGAACCGCTCGGTGCGGTAGCCCCACATGGCATCCAGCGTATTCACCAGCCGATGTAATACCGCACCAGGCAAGCCCGCCAGCACAAACCAGAACAGGCTGGCGAACACCGCATCGGCACCGTTTTCCAGCATGGATTCGGTGGCCGCCCGTGCCACCCCGTTGGCATCCAGCGCTTGCGTGTCGCGACTGACAATTCGCGCCACCTGCTCTCTCGCCACGGGCAAATTCTGCGCCCGTAACGGTGCGGCGACCGCACGGCCATGGTCAGCCAAACTGCGCGCGCCAATCACTAGCCACAGCCCCACCACCTGCAATAGCCAGCCGGCCCATCCCGGCAGTACCACCAATAGCAACACGATCAGCAATACCACCGGCGTCACCAACAGACACAGCGCAGCAGCCCCATGGAGCACACCGCCCGATGCGTCCGCATTCCAGCGCAACTCCAGCCACCCGGCCAACCGGCCAAACGCCATCAGCGGATGCCCGCAACGCGGTTCGCCCGCCAGCGCATCCAGCAAAACCGCCGCCACCGCAGCGCTAATCAGGGAAACAGAAAGCATGATTTCAGTGTCATTGCTCGGCATCGATGCGGGGCAGTGTACTTGACACTCCCGGTCGCGGGGCAGAGGATTTGCCGCTTTCCGGCCCTGTG
>NZ_LWFX01001336.1:0-1889 GCF_001635175.1 Alcanivorax sp. HI0083
AGAGCCATAAGCCCAATTATTGCTGTGTGAATACGCGCAGGATGGGAAAGCGGTGGTACCCGAAAAAAACCATCTTGCGCTGTTGCTCTGCGGCGGCGAAAGAGCCTTCCAGGTCGCTGGCGTGGCGGCGGTCACCGTTGGCGAATTCCGCCACCAGATAGTCGTCACGCAGAATGCGTTGGCCGCCGGCATCGTTTCGCAGTGACACCAGCGCCCACCGCTCACCGCTATCACTGCTCAGGCTGCTGGCGTCCAGCAGGATAAAGCTGCTGCTGTCCGGTTCCAGCGGGTTATCCCGATCAAAGTCGGCATTGTCGGTAATCGCCAGTGGTGTATCAAAACGCAGAACGGCGCTGTTCTCCGCGTGGAGGGGCGTCGCAAAGCCCAGCGCCATGGCGCAGACAGCGCCGGCCAGAAGGTGATGACGTTGCCGCGTGTTGGCGGCTTTGTTGCCCCCGTTTCTGGGAGTGAGTAAGTACAGGCGCATCTCCGGGTTCTCCGTGGCTTTCTATACTTTATAGAGTACCCGTGTTGCACCGTGATTAGGCCGTGAAACCGTTGATAGTAGCGGCGCATCTCACGACTCCGCGCCCAGGTATGGAGCGCGGGCCGTGACGTCAATAGAGAAACACCGGTTCTTCGTGATGTTGCTTGAAGCGTGCAGCCTGTTGCGTCTCCTCAATCAATGAATCTCGATACGTCGGCTGCCTTGATGATGGTGTTCATGGCGAGGGATGTTGAGCGACAGTACCCCGTTGTGGAAGACGGCGTTCATCTGCTCGGCATCCGCATCGGCCGGCAATGTCAGCATGCGCTGGAAGGGCCCGAAACGGCGCTCACTATAATGGTAGCCGTCGCGGTCATTTTCCTGGATGGGGATTTTGCTGCCGCTGATCAGCAACATGTTGTTGTCCAGCGTCACATTCAGATCGGATTTCTCCACGCCGGGTAATTCCGCAGTAATCAGGTAGTGGTCGTCGCGCTCCAGAATATCCAGGTTGGGGCGCAAGGGCGCGTTTGGTTGGGCGTGTGGCGCCGGGGTCGTCCAGGCCATGTCGCCAAGCATTTGTTCGAACCAGTTGTCGAACTCCCGTTCCCAGCGCAACAAGGGGTGGCCGGGTTGCCGTTGCGGGAGAGGTCGCTCGCGGTTGCTCTCCTGACGAAGCCAGTTCCAGGGTGTCATTTTATGCATATCCATCGCGTGTCCTCCTGAGGGGGGTTGGAATAAACGGTTGGACAATGACCAAGTGCTTCACCTGTTGTTATGAGGCAAATGGTGACGGCTTTCAATGCCCACGATGCTATAAGGAATGGGGTTTTTTTGACCGACTGGGCAAAAGAGCCCCTTGTAATACGCGGACTTCGGTGTCACAGATGAAAGAACATGGATGAGGGCAGAGCGTTTCCGGTGAGGGATTTTTTGCCGCTCAGACACTTGGAACATGTACCGAAAAGGAGAGCAGTCATGTCTGACCATCATGTCTACAAGAAGGTTGAATTAGTTGGGTCGTCTCGCACCACCATTGAAGACGCCATCGAGAATGCGCTGGTCACGGCCAGTGAAAGCCTGGAGTTGATGGACTGGTTCGAGGTGACCGAAACCCGCGGCCATATCGAGAATGGCAAGGTGGGGCATTATCAGGTGACGTTGAAGGTCGGCTTCAGAATTTCCGGATCGTGAAGCAGTAGCTACGAGCTACGAGCTACGAGCTACGAGCTACGAGCTACGAGCTACGAGCTACGAGCTACGAGCTACGAGCTACGAGCTACGAGCTACGAGCTACGAGCTACGAGCTACGAGCTACGAGCTACGAGCTACGAGCTACGAGCTACGAGCTACGAGCTACGAGCTACGAGCTACGAGCTACGAGCTACGAGCTACGAGCTAC
>NZ_LWFX01001337.1:0-1995 GCF_001635175.1 Alcanivorax sp. HI0083
GGAAGCGGACAGCGTGGAAAACGGCCTGCGCAAGATGCTGTTCGGCATGGGCAGCCTGTCGTTGGGCGAGCTGGCCGGCGAGCGCATGAAAGTGGCGCTGGCGGCGCACTCCCCGGAAGACGAGCACGACTGCTTCAGCGATAACACCCATGCGTCGCACTTCTATAATGGCAAGGGCATTCGCAATGTGTATCTGGGCGAGTATCAGCGGAGCAACGGGGAAACCCTGACCGGCCCCTCGCTGAGCGACCTGGTGGCGGCGAACCAGCCGGCGGCGGACAGCCAGCTGAAAACCGACCTGAACGCCAGCGAGGCGGCGCTGCAGGTGCTGGTAGATAGCGCCAACAACGGGACCCATTTCGATCAGCTGATTGCCCCGGGCAATGCCCAGGGTGCCGACACGGTGAATGCCGCCATTGGTGCCCTGGTCGTGCAGACCACCAGCATCGAGAAAGCGGCGCGGGTGTTGAACATCCAGGCCCTGAACCCGGATACCGCCAATCACAGTTTCTGACGCCAGAACCGGAAAGACGCGCATGCACACGGGGCGGCGGCCCCCTTAGGGCTGCAGGCGCGCTTCTCTAGCCAGCTGTCCGCCAGCCATCAAGAAAGAAGGAAGACTGCCCCTTGCGATATCTCCCGTTGACCCTTGCCGCCCTGCTGGCGGCCTGTGATGCCGGCCCCTCGTTTACCGAAGCCGAACCTGGCGAGGTGTTGTCTGCGGGTGAAGCCACGGTGACCAAGACGGACCAGAACGCCTTCTCTCTGCCGTTGGCCAATTTGTCGCCGTCGCGGCGGCTGGATTTCAGCGTGGGCAACAGCTTTTTCCGCAACCCCTGGGTAATCGCGCCGGCCTCCACCGATGCCCGTGACGGGCTGGGGCCGCTGTTCAACACCAACGCGTGCCAGAACTGTCATATCAAGGATGGTCGCGGGCACCCGCCCGCACCTGATGCCAGGCAGGCGGTGTCCATGCTGGTGCGCTTGTCGGTGCCGGCGGGGACCGACGATGACCTGACCCGGAGCGGCTTGATGCCCGAGCCAACCTACGGCGGGCAGTTTCAGGATGCGGCCATTCCGGGTGTTGAACCGGAGGGGCGGGTACGGGTCGATTACCGCACCCGGATCGTCACGTTTGAGGACGGTTATCAGGTGGCTCTGCGCGTCCCCCGCCTGAGCTTCAGCAACCTGGCGTATGGCGAGATGCACCCGGCGACGCTGTTTTCCGCGCGCATTGCACCGCCGGTGATTGGGTTGGGGCTGCTGGAAGCGATTCCGGAAGCGGACCTGCTGGCCCATGCCGACCCGGAGGATGAGGACGGTGATGGTATCAGTGGCCGGGCCAACCGGGTCTGGGATCGCAGCAACAACACCACCGCCATGGGGCGTTTCGGCTGGAAAGCCGGCCAGCCCAGTTTGCGCCAGCAGAATGCGGAAGCTTTCGCCAATGACATGGGGCTGACCAGCCATCTGGTGCCAACGGATTCCTGTTCCGCTGCCCAGCCCGATTGCCTGGCCATGCCCAATGGCGGCGAGGTGGAAGTGAGCGACTCGATTCTCGACAACGTCACTTTCTATACCCGCAATCTGGCGGTTCCCGCCCGCCGGGATGTGGATGATGCGCAGGTGCTGGCGGGCAAGAGCCTGTTCTTCCAGGCTAACTGCCAGGGCTGCCATGTGCCGGTGTTCACCACCGGTGCCGACGCCGCCGAACCGGAGCTGGCTAACCAGACCATCCGGCCCTATACCGACATGTTGCTGCATGACATGGGGCCGGGTCTGGCAGACGGTCGCCCGGAGTTCCTGGCCAATGGTCAGGAATGGCGCACGCCGCCGCTCTGGGGTATCGGCCTCACCGAGGCGGTGAATGGCCACACCCAGTTTCTGCACGATGGCCGCGCCCGCAACCTGATGGAGGCGATCCTCTGGCATGGCGGCGAAGCGGCCGGGTCGCGGGACGCGGTACTGGCGTTTGACGCCGAGCAACGGGCGGCG
>NZ_LWFX01001338.1:0-1890 GCF_001635175.1 Alcanivorax sp. HI0083
CTCTCGGCCTACGTACGCCGCTGCTTTACCGCCCTGCCCGGCCCGGTGTTAACCCCTTACCTCACCGGCCTGCTGGTGATGCTCGGCCTGCTCGGCACCTTCGTGGGCATGATCGTGACCCTGAAAGGCGCCGCCACCGCCCTGGACGGCAGCAGCGAACTGACCGCCATCCGCAGCGCCCTGTCCGCCCCCATCGCCGGCCTGAGCCTGGCCTTTGGCACCTCCATTGCCGGGGTAGCGGCCTCCGCCATGCTGGGTCTCACCGCCACCCTGTGTCGCCGCGACCGCATGGACGTATCCCGCCAGCTGGATGACGCCGTGGATGGCCAGCTGTATCGCTTCTCCCTGAACCACCAGCGTGAAACCGCCTACGCCGCCCTGCAAAGCCAGTCCCAGGTATTCCCGGAACTGGTCACCGCCCTGCAGACCCTCACCGGGCGCATGGAGCAAATGGGCGAGCAGCTCACCGGCAATCAGCAAGCCTTCCACAACGGACTCCAGGAGCAATACCAGGGACTGGCCCGCTCCGTGGGCGACTCCCTGCGTGACACCCTGGCCGACAGCAGCCGCCTGGCCGCGGAAAGCGTGCAGCCGATCATGGCCCAGTCACTGGCCAGCCTCAGCGAGCAGGTTCAGGGCACCCACGAAAAGCTCAACGCCATCACCGAACAGCAGCTCGGCACCCTCACCGAACGCTTCCGCGACACCACCGAGCACGCCGCCGAACAATGGCGCGCCGGCCTCGCCGAGCACCAGCAAACAAGCGCCCGGCTGGTCAACGACATCAGCACCTCCCTGGCCGCTCACCACGACCAGTTCCAGCACAACAGCAACACCCTGCTGCAACAGGTCCGCGATACCCAGCAACAACTTGGCAGTGCCAGCGAGCAACAGCTGGCCAGCATCACCGGTGAATTCCAGGCTGTCACCCGTCAGGCACTACAAGACTGGAACGCCGGACTGGAAGCCCACCGGGCCAGCGGCGCGGACCTGCTTGAACAACTACAGAGCAGCCAACAGGCCGTGGCCGAACACAGCGAGAAGCAGTTTGCCGCCATCGCCGGGCAATTCCAGGCCAGCACCGAACAGGCCGCCCAGCACTGGCAAACCGGCCTCGGCGAGCAACAACGCACCGTGGCCACGCTGGTCAGCGAAATCCGTAGCGCCCTGCACGAACACAACAGCGAATTCCGCGACAGCGCCGCCGGGCTGCTCAGCGGCCAGCAAACCGGCATGGACAGCCTGATCACCCAGCTGGGCGAACAGTTGAATGCCCTGCGCGACCAGGAAGCGGCCCGTGGCGATGCCGCCAGCGAACGCCTGGCCGGGCTGGAGGCCACCGTCACCGAGCATCTGGGCCGCCTGGGCACCGCTCTGGAAGCGCCCATGACTCGCCTGATCGAAACCGCCTCGCAAACCCCGAAGGCCGCCGCTGAGGTGATCACCCGCCTGCGCGAGGAAATGACCCACAGCAGCGAGCGGGATAACGAACTGCTGGAAGAGCGCCGCCGCATCATGACCGAGCTGGACACCCTGCTCTCTGGCCAGCAAGCCGCCGCCGATGCCCAGCGCAACGCCATCGACACCCTGATCCGCACCTCCAGCGAGACGCTCAGCCAGGTCAGCGACACCTTCTCGCAACAGGTCAGCGACCAGGCCAGCCGCCTGAATCAGGTGGCCGGCGACGTCACCGGCAGTGCCGCCGAAGTGGCCAGCCTCAGCGACGCCTTTGCCGCTGCCGTGCAGGTGTTCAGCAGCGCCAACGACACCCTGCTGGACAACCTGCACCAGGTGGAAACCTCACTGGAGAAATCCGCCGCCCGCGCCGACGAGCAACTGGGCTACTACGTGGAGCAGGCCCGCGAGGTAATCGAGCTGAGCATGGCCTCG
>NZ_LWFX01001339.1:0-2158 GCF_001635175.1 Alcanivorax sp. HI0083
GGCGTGGTACAGCAGCCCGCGCTCTTCCAGACGATGCCCCACACGAAACACCCGCCAGCCCAGCAGAATAAAGCCGCTGATCAGCGCCACATTGCCCAACAAGCCCAGCTCTTCAGACATCACCGCGTAAACAAAATCCGTATGCGCTTCCGGCAGATAAAACAGTTTCTGCACGCTGTTACCCAGCCCCACGCCCAACCAGTGGCCGCGCCCGAAGGCAATCAGGCTCTGGGTCAGCTGATAACCAGAACCGAACTGGTCTGCCCAGGGATCGGTAAAAGTCATCAGGCGCGCCACCCTGTAGGGTTCGGCAAAGGCCACCAGCCCGCCCAAAGCCACCGCTATCAGGCCAATCAGCAGGAAGCGCAGGGTCGGCACGCCGGACAGGAACAACATGCCCATGGCGGTAATGCCCAGCACCACCACCGCGCCGAAATCCGGTTCCAGCAGCAGCAGCAGCATCAGCACACCCAGCAAGCCCAGTGGTAACAGAAAGGCTTTCCATTCGGTTTCCAGCGCGGCTTTGCGTTGCGCCACGTAGCCGGCCAGATACAGCACAAAGCACAGCTTGACGATTTCCGAGGCCTGAATGGTCAGGCCGGGCAACGCAATCCAGCGGGTAGAGCCATTCACGGTGCGGCCCAGCCCGGGAATAAAGACCATCACCAATACCACCAGGGCCACGGGCAACATCACAAAGCGCAGGCGTTCCAGCAGCGCCAACGGCACCGCGTAGTACACAAAGGTGCCGACACCCAGCCCCAGCGCCAGATAAATGCCGTGGCGTATGGCGTAATAGAAGGGGTCGCCCAGGCGTGTTTCCGCAATCTGCAAGCTGGCGGAGGACACCATCACCAGACCCGCCAGCGCCAACAAGACAGCAATCCACAACAACGGCTGGTCGATACCCGTGCGGTCCACTTTCAGGATCATGCGCTCACTCATGGCACACCTCCCGGGCACGGGCGGAGAAATCATCGCCGCGGGCAGCAAAGCCGCTGAACATGTCGAAAGAGGCACAGGCCGGCGACAGCAACACCGCGTCACCCGGCTGTGCCAGCGCATGGGCACGGGCAACGGCAGCGGCCATATCAGCTACCAGTTCGCAGGGGGCAGCGGACATGCCCTGAGCCACGGTATTGCGGTCTTCGCCCATCAACAGGGCGGCACGCAAATATTGCCGCGCCGGCTCGGCCAGCGGGGAAAAGTCCTGCCCTTTGCCCTGACCGCCCGCCACCAAAATGACTTTGCCCTCAATGCTTTCACCGATGCCGGTGAGCGCAGCTAGCGTGGCGCCCACATTGGTCGCCTTGGAATCGTTGAACCAGCGCACGCCACCGGCTTCCGCAACCAACTGACAACGGTGTGGCAGACCGGTGAAGGCTTTTACGGTGGCCAGGGCCTTGTCCCGGTTCAGGGACAGCGCATCACTGATCGCCAGTACCGAGAGAATATTCATGGCATTGTGGTGGCCGGTCAGCGCCAGCTCGGACAGCGACAACAGCCGCTCACCCCGACACAGCAGCTGACCGTTTTCGCTATCCAGCCGGTAATCCGCTTCCGGATGGGCACCAAAACTGATCTGGCGCGCCACGGTGGCCGGCGGACGGGTAGCCAGGTCATCACGGTTCCAGACTGCCACCTGGCAACCGTCATACACGCGCTGCTTGGCCGCCAGGTAATCGGCGAAACTGGCGTAACGGTCCAGATGGTCCTGGGACACGTTGAGAACCGTGGCCACTTCTGCACTCAGGCTGTAAGTGGTTTCCAGCTGGAAGCTGGACAATTCCAGCACATACAAGCGGGCCTGATCGTCCAGCAATTCCAGCGCCGCCACACCCAGGTTGCCGCCGATGCCCGGGTTCATCCCGCAAGCATCCGCCACCTGCCCCAGCAACGTGGTCACTGTGCTCTTGGCATTGGAGCCGGTAATCGCCACCAGCGGCTCGCTGGCCGCACGGGCGAACAGCTCAATGTCGCCAATCACTTCCTTGCCATCCACGACCTGCTCGGCGATGGCCGGGGTCGATACCGCCACACCCGGGCTCACGATCAGGCGACGGGCCTTGCCCATCCAGCCTTTTTTGAAGCTACCGGTGTGAACTTTCAGGTCCGGAAATTCTGCGCACAGGGCATCCAGCCCGGCCGGCTCAGCACG
>NZ_LWFX01001340.1:0-2285 GCF_001635175.1 Alcanivorax sp. HI0083
CCAGTGCATACACCACGCCGATGGCTCCCATCACATAGACCCCGAACAGATGATGCCCGTCTCCCGGAATCCCGGCTGTCTGGTGGAGCATGTCCACCAGGTTGGCCATGGGCGAGGTGCTGAACGGTGCGGTTACCAATTCGCCCTGTTCATCCAGGGTAGCCCCCCAGGGCGCCTGGGGGTCGAAACGGGAGCGTTCCGGGTTGGCATCCCACACCAGTGGCGCGCCAATATTCTCGCTGGGCTGCAGGTGCAGGGTAAAACCCTTTGCCGCTTCTGGATGGGCTGCCAGGGTTTTCTGCATCAACAGTAACCACTGATCCCCCGCCACCCACTGGGCTTGAGCACCAGGCGGTGTTGCCCAGCGATCCAGCGTCCCCTTGAACATGGTCATGGCACCGGCAAAGAAACAGATAAAAAGCGCCATGCCGGCAATCAGGCCCGTCCAAGTATGGAGGGTTTTGTAGGTCTTGATGATATCCGCACGCATGTCAGGCAGCCCCAAGAATCTGCGGTGTAATAAACAAGGCAACATGGGCTGCCGTTGTGGCGCTGCCCAGTACCAACCAGGCACGCAGCCCAGTGCGGAACAGGTAGACCAGGCTCCATACGGTCATCCAGTAGAGAGAGATCGCCCACATATTGAACTGCACCTTGTCCGGCGCCCCTATGCCCCCGGGGCCCCACCAGGCAAACAGACCACTAATGGCCACCGCCAGCGCGAAGCCCAACAGGGCACCGGCGAGCGTTTTGCTGATCCAGTCCGGTTGTATCGCCGGCGTTTTGGGCTTGGCCATTATTTCCCCTCCCCGGTTTTCAGCAGCGACAGCAACGGTAACGTGCCAAACACCAGCATCAACACCACCAGCACCGCAAAGAAACCGGCTTTGCTATCCATGAGAAACATCCACCCCGCGACGCTGGCGACGAGGACGACTAACGCCAACGGTCGGCAGCGCGACGACAATGGCTGCTTTAACCATTGCTGATTATTCAGCGTCAGATAAAAGAAAAGGCCCGCACCCAACGTGGCGAGACCGGTTAAAAGGTATGTCATAACCTGTCCATCCAATCAGGCCGGCCCGCGCTCAATGGCGGGCCGGCTGATGGTTTACCAGCGGTAGCTGACCCCCGCCGTTACATGGCGAGCGGTGCCGTAGGAACAGCCATATTGGCTACAGGAGCTGAGGAATTCCTCGTCCGCCAAATTACGTCCCGTCAGGGATAACATGACGCCATCGAGGCCGACGTAGCGCATGTCATAACGCACGGAGGCGTCATACAGGGTGTAGCTGTCCACTTTGTAGCTGTTGGCTGCATCGCCATACAGGCTGTCGGTGAACCGTGCACCGGCCCCCAGCCCCAGACCGCGCAGGAAACCTTGTTGCCACTTGTAGTCCAACCACAGGGCCGCGCTATTCCTGGGCACATATTCCTTGTCGTTGCCCTTCAAGGTTGCGTCCGTTTCCTTGGTAATTTCTGCATCCAGATAGGTGTAGCTCACCGTCACGCTGAGCCCATCTTCCTGCCAGGCCTTGCCTTCCAGCTCCACACCCCGGGTTTGGGTTTCTCCGGTTTGGCGTCGGCAGGAATTATCCGCATTACAGGCAGCGGAAACCGGCGGGTTGGGATCAGACACCACCAGGTTGGTCTGGGTAAGATCGAACACAGACAGGGTGACCAGGCTGTTGCTGCGCGGTGGCTGATACTTGACGCCCAATTCGAACTGCTCGCCTTCGGACGGTTCAAAGGGACTTTCGCTGGTATCAAAACCGGTCAGTGGTTCAAACGATGTGGCGTAACTGGCGTAAGGAGCCGCGCCATTGTCGAACAGGTAAGTTGCACCGGCACGCCAGGTGAAGGCCTCATCGTCGGCTGAATCACGAGAGCGGGTGACGGTACCGGGTGCGGCACGATTCATGTTTCCCTGATCAGCTTCGTAATCAAAAAAGTCCTGACGCCCTCCCAAAGTGAAACGCCAGTTATCCAGCGCAATCATATCCTGCAGATACACCCCAATCTGCTCGTCGCTTACATCGGTAAGAATTTGTGGAATCAGTGCATCTTCAAAGCCCGCAGCACCACTGTATACAGGATCAAACACGTCTATCGGAGCTACCGGGCCACCTACCATTGGCCAGACCAGATAACGGTCATGGGTCCAGTCAGTGCTCAGGTAGTCCAGACCCATAAGCATGCTGTGGCGCATTTCACCGGTGTTGAAGACCACCTTGAACTGGTTATCCACCGCAATGCTGTCCAGATCGCCTTCACCACGAACCGCG
>NZ_LWFX01001341.1:0-11072 GCF_001635175.1 Alcanivorax sp. HI0083
GCAGACCGCCGGCAACCTCTACCAGCTATGGCTGGGCGCCAGCCTGCTGACCAAGCTGCACCGCAATGCGCAGCCCATGAATCAGGCCATGACGCTGACCCATAACATGCTCGCACGCTGACACAACCACACTGAACACAACCGTGCCCGCTATTGAGCGGGCCTTTTTAGCCGCCAACTCTAGACGACCGGTCTATTTAAAAACTTTCAAGCGAATCAAGCGCCATCAATCAAGGATACCGCACCATGAACAACTTCGATTTCTACAACCCCACCCGCATTGCCTTCGGCGAAGGGAAAATTGCCGCTCTCGACACCCTGGTTCCCGCCGACGCCAAGGTCCTGATTCTTTTTGGTGGCGAGAGCGCTCGCCGCACTGGCACCCTGGATGAGGTGGAAGCCGCATTGGGCGACCGCCAGGTGCAGCTGTTTGGTGGCATTGAACCCAATCCGAGTTTTGAAACCCTGATGGAAGCCGTCAGCGTGGTGCAGCGCGACGGCATCGATTATCTGCTGGCGGTGGGTGGCGGATCCGTCATCGACGGCACCAAGTTTGTCGCGGCAGCCTCCGTATTCGACGGCGACGCCTGGGACATCCTGCTCAAGGGCGGCACCAATATTCACCGCGCCCTGCCCTTCGGTTCGGTACTGACCTTGCCCGCCACCGGCTCGGAAATGAACAAGGGCGCCGTGGTCACACGCAAGTCCCTGCAAGCCAAGTTGCCGTTCCACAGCGAGCATGTGTTCCCGCAATTTTCCGTGCTGGACCCCACCAAGAGCTTCACCCTGCCCCCTCGGCAGGTGGCAAATGGTGTGGTTGATGCCTTTGTGCATATCGTCGAGCAATATCTCACCTACCCGGCCAATGCACCGGTACAGGACCGATTCGCCGAAGGCCTGCTGCAAACCCTGATCGAGATTGGCCCACAGGCCCTGAGCGATCCGGAAAATTATGATGTGCGTGCCAACCTGATGTGGGTCGCCACACTGGCTCTCAATGGTCTGATTGGTGCCGGCGTTCCCCAGGACTGGGCCACCCATATGCTGGGCCATGAACTCACTGCCCTGCATGGCCTGGACCATGCGCAGACCCTGGCCATTGTGCTGCCGGCCATGCTCGCCGAACGCAAGGACGCCAAGCACGACAAGCTGGTGCAGTACGCACAACGGGTCTGGTCCATCCATGAAGGTAGCGAAGCAGACCAGGCCAAGGCAGCGATTGAAAAAACCCGTGCTTTCTTTGAAAGCCTGGGCGTAAAGACCCGTCTCGGGGATTACCAATTGACGGAAGAACACATCGAACCGTTGATCAAGAGCCTTGAGGAACACGGCATGACCGCGCTGGGGGAGCACAACGACGTCACCCCCGACGTATGTCGGCGAGTGCTGCACGCCAGCCTTTAACCACCCCACTCTTACGCAACCCCACCCCGATTTCGGGGTGGGGGGGGCACTGAAATGAAACCAAAGGAGAGCAACCATGAATATTCTGATGATTCTCACCTCCCACGACCAACTGGGCGACACTGGCCACAAGACCGGTTTCTGGCTGGAAGAATTTGCCGCGCCTTACTATGTTTTCCAGGACGCGGGCGCACAGATCACCCTCGCCTCCCCCAAAGGCGGCCAGCCGCCGCTGGATCCCAAAAGCGACTCACCGGAAGCACAAACCGCTGCCACCGATCGCTTCAATAAAGATGACGGTGCCAAAGCAGCTCTCGCCAACACCCGGCCCCTGGCCGAGGTGGATATCGAGGCGTTTGATGCTGTCTTCTATCCCGGCGGCCATGGCCCGCTTTGGGACCTGGCCGAGGATGCCCACTCCATTGCCCTGATTGAAGCCTTCAACAACAGCGGCAAACCCATCGGCGCTGTCTGCCACGCCCCTGCCGTATTTCGCCACACTCGCCATAAGGGCGAGCCGCTGGTGAAAGGCCGTGCCGTCACCGGCTTCACCAATGGCGAGGAAGACGGAGTGCAGCTCACCGATATCGTTCCCTTTCTGGTCGAAGACATGCTCAAGGCCAATGGTGGTATCTATGAAAAAGGCGATGACTGGGCCAGCCATGTAGTCACCGATGGCAATTTGGTGACGGGACAAAACCCTGCCTCCTCAGAAGCAGGGGCAAGAGCCTTACTGAAACTGCTGGCGTAACGGCACCATAATAAAGGGCGCCAACAGGCGCCCTTTATTATTCATAACTCAGGTCTGTGGCTTTACCACGGAAGACCCGGTAGATAAAAAACGTATAGCCAAGAATCATTGGTAGCGTAATCACTGTTCCCCAGAACGTGAATAACAACGATTCCGTCGATGATGCCGCATCCCAGATCGATAGCCGCCCCAGAACGATATCCGGGAACAGGCTGTAAGCCAGCCCGATACTCGCCAGCACGCACATCACAATCAGTGCCAGAAACGCCAGCCAGCCATAGCCGTTGTGCAGAATCCGGTTGCTGTTAAACACCCAGATCAACCCGGCATACGCCAGCGCAGTGGCAATGGGAATAGGCATCAGGCCAATGGCGTTAGGCAGGGTGAACCATTTCTCCGCAATCGTGGCACTGACCAGGGGCGTGGCAATGGAGATCAGCAACAGGAATGCCCCCATGGGCAAGACCGCCAGGCGCCCCCAGCGCACCGCCTTGTTGAACAACGCGCCTTCGGTCTTGATCAGCAACCAGGCGGCACCCAGCATGATGTAGAGCGCCGGCAGCGCCAGCGCAATCAAAATGGCGAACAAGGTGCTGGTGGCGTCCCCGGTGAGGCCCGTCACAAAGGCGCCCAGCATCCAGCCCTGGGACACCGAGGCGATCAGCGACCCCACTGAAAACAGCGCATTCCATTTGGCCTTGTGCTTGTCGCCTGCCTTGACCCGAAAATCGAATGACACGCCGCGCAGTATCAGCCCCATGAGCATCAGCGTCACGGGCAGATAGAGCGAGGTCAGTACCAGCCCATGGGCCTGGGGAAAAGCAATCAGCAAGATGCCCACGCCCAGCACGATCCAGGTTTCGTTGGCATCCCAGAACGGGCCGATGGCGGCCACCATCACATCCTTTTCTTTCTCATCGGCAAAGGGCAGCAGCAAACCGATGCCCAGGTCATAGCCATCCAGCACCACATAAATCAGCAGCGCCAGCCCCATGGCGCCGGCAAAGAACAGCGGAAGCCAATATCCCAGATCCATCACGCGTCTCCTTCTGCGAGTTCATCGTCGGCCTGTTCCGCCTTCATGGCCCGTTGCTGTGGCGTCAGTGTCAGCGAGCGCGCGGGTTTGGTCGCCATGTACCGCAGCGCCGCAATGTAGGACACCAGCAAAAACGCATAGAGCAATACGTAACCGAACAGCGTCCCCATGAGCGTCGCACTACTGTGATCCGCCACCACCTCGGAGGTACGCAGCAGGCCACTCACGACCCAGGGCTGGCGACCGATCTCCGTTACGTACCAGCCAGCCAACACCGCAACCCAGCCCGAGAAAGTCATCACTGACAGGGCTCGCAGCAACCAGAGCTGGCTATCCCGGTTCTCATCACGCCGCCGGAACAATCGCCATGCCGCCCACCAGCCGACCAGGACCATCAACATCCCTACCCCCACCATGACCCTAAAGGCCCAGAATACCGGGGCAACGGGCGGAATATCGTCACCGAATTCATTGAGACCCTGGATTTCCCCGTTCCAGTCATGGGTCAGGATCAGGCTGGCTCCATGGGGAATGGTGATGGCCATATGGTTGGTTTTGGCTTCTTCATCCGGGAAACCAAACAGGGTCAGCGGGGCGCCTTTTTCGGTCTCCCATATGCCTTCCATGGCGGCAATCTTGGCGGGCTGATGCTCCAGCGTATTCAAGCCGTGCAAGTCGCCAATCCAGACTTGAAGCGGCGCCAGTACCGCCGCCATCAACGCACCGGTACGCATGACTTTCCAGGTCGCCGGGCCGTCTACCTGGCGCATGGCTCGCCAGGCACTGACCCCCATAATCAGAAAGGCTGCGGTTAGCAGCGAAGCATTCAGCATGTGCGCCAAGCGATACGGAAACGACGGGTTAAAGATCGCTTCCCACCAGCTGTCCACAAAGAACACGCCGTCCTCCAGACGGAAACCGGTGGGCGTCTGCATCCAGGAATTCAGGCTGAGAATCCAGAACGCGGAAAAGCTGGTGCCGACGGCCACCAACGCACAGGACACCAGGTGAAGACGATTGGACACCCGGTTTTTGCCGAACAGCATGATGCCAAGAAAGGACGCTTCCAGAAAAAAGGCCGTCAACACTTCGTAACCCAATAACGGGCCTGCGATATTCCCCGCTCTTTCCATAAAGCCGGGCCAGTTGGTGCCGAACTGGAAACTCATGGTGATACCCGACACCACACCCAACGCAAAGCTGAGGGCAAAAATCTTTACCCAGAAGAAATAGGCGTATTCCCAGGCCTTGTCACCCGAAAAGGTATAACGCAGCCGAAAATAGAACAGGACCCAGCACAGGCCGATGGTGATAGTGGGAAACAGGATATGAAAGCTGATATTGGCGGCAAACTGCAGCCGGGCCAACAGGAACGGATCAAATTCCACCGGGGCAACTCCTTCCTTTGTCCAGTGACGAGGCGTCACTCTCCCAGACAGTAGCACAGACGATTGCCGGGTAAATGAGACAAAAGGTCCATGCAGGAGCCCGGGCAAGGCGCCACCGCATGTGAAGAGGACGGCAAGAACCAACAGGTGTTAACACTTTGTATACACCCGCAACATTTCCCCGCCCTGTCCACAACACGTTATGCACAGCACGAATCCGGTTTAGCCAACAAAATGCAGTTCATGAAACTGGTAATCCATCCGAGTCATGCCAACGCGTTTACTTTCTGGAGAGCACACCATGAAAACAAGAATGGGGCTGGTCGCCCTGGCCACCGCAGCCATGTTGTCCCTGAGCAGCAATGCCATGGCGCTGACCAAACGAACGTTCTGCGTCTTCGACATCATTGGCGCCAATGGCGACACCTTCAACATCATGCGCGACTACAAGACTGCCGCCGTCGCATGGGGCGTGGATGTGGAGTTAAAACCCTACACGGATGAAAAAATTGCATCCGAGGACCTGAAGGCCGGGCAATGCGACGCCGCCGTCCTGACCGGCATCCGTGGCCGCCAGTTCAACAGCTACACCGGCAGCATGGATTCTATCGGCGCCATCCCCAGTTATGAGGCCATGAAAACGGTGATTGCCGTGATCGCCAGCAACAGCCCCAGCGTCAACAAACATCTGGTTTCCGGCCCCTATGAAGTGGGCGGCGTTGCCCCGCTGGGTGCAGCCTTCCTGTTCCTGAAAGACAAGGAAATCGATACCGTTGAAGAACTGGCAGGCAAATCCATCGCCGTCCTTGAATATGACAGCGCACAGGCCAGCATGGCGTCCCGTGTCGGCATGTCGCCGGTTATGTCCGATATCACCAATTTCTCCACCCGTTTCAACAACGGTTCCGTGGATATCTGCTTTGCCCCGGTAATGGGTTACTCCGCACTGGAGCTGTACAAGGGCATGGCTCCGGATGGCGGCATCCTGGACTATGTACTGGGTCAGCTGAGCGCTCAGGTCATTTTCAAAAAGGACAAATTCCCGGAAGGCTATGGCCAGAAATCCCGAGCCTTCATGTACAGCCAGTTTGATCGGGCCATGAAGCTGATCGATAACGCCAGCAAAGAAATCGCCGATCGTTGGTGGATCCGCATCCCGGAAAAAGACAAGTTGCGTTATGACGAAATGATGCGTGAAGCCCGCATTGAGCTGACCCAGAAAGGGGTATACAACAAGGACATGATGTCCCTGCTGCTCAAGGTTCGCTGCAAGCAGGAGCCTTCACGGGCCGAGTGCGTTAACCCGGTGGAATAACCGGCTCTTGACAGACCGCCCGGGAAAAACGCCGCCAGCACTCTGGCGGCGTTTTTCGTTTCATGCAGGTGAGAACAGATCACCTTGCAGCAAAAAACGCTGACCGCACAGCAATTGAACGCCACCCAAAAGCTGGGTAACTTATTGAAACAGGCACCGTCTGTGCGGACCCCACTTTCACACTGAGCTGCAGCGAGCCATGGCCCTGACTTCCGCGGATGTTCGCAACGCCGAACCGCTCCAGAAAGACTATAAACTCCACGACGACAAGGGACTCTACCTGTTGGTAGAAACCGGTGGTAACCGTACTTGGAAACTCGGCTACCGTTTCGACGGCCGCGATAAAGTCATCACCCTTGGGCCTTGCCCGGAAGTCACCCTGAGCTTTGCCCGCCAACTGCGCGATGAAGCCCGGGAGCTGATCGCCGATGGCATCGACCCGATTACCCGTTGCGTCAAGCGTGAAGTGTTCAGCCCTTCAGTGGAAACCTTTGAGGCGGTAGCCCGGGACTGGCTGGAACGTGTCTATCGATTTGAAGTGTCTGAAGAACAATTCCGGCGCACCAAACGGCAAATGGAAAACTACCTGATCGCCAGCATTGGTAAACGGGTGGTCAGTGAAGTGACTCCCGAAGACCTGAAATCCCTGGCAGCGGCTCTCGGCGCAGAAGGGCATCTGGACAGAGGCAAGCGCGTTCTGGGCATCGGCAAGCGGATCTACACCCATGCCCGTGATACCGGTGTGGCGGGCTACCAGCAAACCAGTGCCCTGCGACGCCGGCTTACCGGCTCCGGCACTGAGCCGGAGTTTTTGCTCAGCACCCGTGAACAGATTTTCAATTTGGCCAGCGGTGTGCTCGGCCAGTGGAGCCGCACCACCACCACTGCCGCTCTCAAGCTCACAGTGTGGCTGCTGGCCCGCCCCAGTGAGATCGTCAACGCCCGCTAACGCCCGCTGGTCCGACATGGACCTGGACGCCGGCGAATGGCGCATCCGCCGCCGTAGCGTCGATAGCCCGGATGGCAATAAAACCATTACCGTTCCCCTGCCCCGTCAGGCTGTGGAACTGCTGCGGGAAATCGAGCCCATCACCGGACGCCAGGAGTACATCTTTCCCGGCACCCGCGACCGTAAAAAGCATCTGGGTGCCAACACCCTGTCTTCCGCATTGAGAAAAGTCACCCGCAGTACACCGGTTTCCACCGACAACCTGCGCACTCTGGCCGCCACCGCACTGGGCGAACTGGGCTATCAGGCAGAGCAGATCCAGTCACAGCTGCTCAACCAGAGCGGCGAGGAACCCACCGACCGGCAAGCCTACCAGGATAAACGCCGGGAAATGCTGCAGGCCTGGGCGGACTATCTGGACAACACCGCCATCGGCAAGGTCACCCGGCCGCGCAGACTCTGATACCCTGTGGGCAGCCACATTCACTGCTACCCTTCAGGATATTGCATGCCCAGCCCGTTCGGCTTTCGTTTCGACAACACCTACCGCCGCCTGCCAGAGCCCCTGTTTTCAGATTGCTCGCCGCAACCGGTCAGCTCACCGGCCTTTGCCCTGTTTAACGATGCGCTGGCCAGAGAGCTGGGGCTCGATAACGAGGCCCTGTCGACACACCCCGAATTTTTCAGTGGCAATACATTACTGGAGGGCAGCGAGCCCATTGCCCAGGCGTATGCGGGCCACCAGTTTGGCAACCTGACCATGCTCGGCGACGGCCGCGCCACCCTGCTGGGGGAGCATGTTGGTAACAGCGGGCAACGCTACGACATCCAGCTTAAAGGCGCCGGGCGCACCCCCTTTTCCCGGGGTGGCGACGGGCGCGCGGCCCTTGGCCCCATGTTGCGCGAATACATCATCAGTGAAGCGCTGCACGCCCTGAACATCCCCACCACTCGCAGCCTTGCCGTCACTCGAACCGGCGACAGGGTGCACCGGGACAGACTGCTTCCCGGCGCCATTCTCACCCGAGTGGCCACTTCCCATATCCGTGTGGGTACCTTCCAATACGCCGCCGGGCAACAGGATCCCGCCCTGCTGGAACAACTACTGGATTACACCATCGCGCGCCATTACCCCTCCCTGGAGGGGGTAGATAACAAGGCGCTGGCGCTGTTCGAAACGGTGATGGATCGTCAGATAGATCTGGTGGTCAACTGGATGCGCGTGGGCTTTATTCACGGCGTGCTCAACACCGATAACGTTACCCTTTCTGGCGAGAGCATCGATTTTGGCCCTTGTGCATTCATGGACCGTTTCGACCCAAACACGGTGTTCAGCTCCATCGATCATCAGGGCCGTTATGCCTACGGAAACCAGCCCAGCATCACCCAATGGAACCTGGGCCGTTTTGCGGAAACCCTGCTCAGCCTGATCGACGAAAACATGGACACAGCGATCGAAAAAGCCACCGCGTCGTTGAAGTCATTCAGTCAGCGTTACGAAGAAAAATGGCGCGCCATGATGAACAAGAAACTGGGATTATTCGGCAGCGAAGCCGGAGACGACAAACTGATTGCCGATTTGCTCACCTGGATGCAGACACAGAACGCGGACTACACCAATACGTTCCGTGACCTGATCAACGACGGCCAGCCTGACGCAGAGCAATACCAGAATGAAACCTTCCGGCAGTGGCACCAACAGTGGCGGGCGAGGCTGGCCCGCAATAGCAAACCCCTGGCGTCATCGCTGTGCCTGATGCGTAATCACAACCCGGCGGTGATCCCGCGTAATCATCTGGTGGAACAGGCGCTGAATGCTGCCAGCGACGATAACGATATGGCGCCAACCCATGCGTTATTACAGGCACTGGCCGAGCCTTATGCGGACCGGGACAGTGACGACCCGTATCGACAATCAGCCGGCCCCGGCGAGCACGTGTTTCAAACCTTTTGCGGCACCTGAAAGAGACAGCGTTTTGGCATTTTGTCGGATTACGCCTTTCAGGCTAATGCGACCTACGGAGCCAGTGGAGGGCTTGTAGGTCGTGTTAGCCGCGTAGCGGCGTAACCCGACATTCCGCGCTCAAGGAACGCCCTCAGCCTTGTAGCTTGTCCAGGGTCTTCAATTCAAAGTCACTGGCATCGTGACGCTCCCACAGCTGGCTGGCCGGATCACCCCAGGCCCGGTTTACCATGCGGCCACGTTTCACTGCCGGGCGCTCGGCAATCTGGTGGGTCCAGCGCAGTACATTGGTGTAGGTATGAGCCTCAATGAACTCCGCCGCTTCATACACCTTGTTGGTGACCAGTGCGCCATACCAGGGCCACACCGCCATATCCGCGATGGTGTATTCATCACCCGCCAGATACGTATTATCTGCCAGCCGGCGATCCAACACATCAAGCTGCCGCTTGATCTCCATGGTGTAGCGATCGATGGGGTATTGGTACTTTTCCGGGGCGTAAGCGTAAAAGTGGCCAAAGCCACCGCCCAGCAGCGGCGCACTGCCCATCTGCCAGAATAACCAGTTAAGCGTTTCGGTACGGGCCGCTGGATCCCGGGGCAAAAACTCACCAAACTTTTCCGCCAGATACAGCAGAATGCTGCCGGACTCGAACACCCGCTGGGGCGGGTTCACGCTATGGTCCATCAGTGCGGGAATCTTGGAGTTGGGGTTCACGTCCACAAAACCGCTGCCAAACTGGTCGCCATCCTGGATATTGATTAGCCAGGCATCGTATTGCGCATCCTTGTGGCCTTTCTCAAGCAGCTCTTCGAGCATCACCGTGACCTTTACCCCGTTGGGGGTGGCCAGGGAATACAGCTGGAAGGGGTGCTTGCCCACTTGCAGCGCCTTGTCATGGGTGGGCCCGGCGATCGGGCGGTTGATATTGGCAAACTTGCCACCGCTTTCCTTGTCCCATTTCCAGACCCGGGGGGGCGTGTAGGTATCGTCAGACATATTGGCTCCAGAAGAGAGTGAATGCAGTCACTATGGCCAGCCGCCCCGGTGTAAACAAGGTCAATCAGCCGATTGATTCCTTCAGCTTAATGGATCAATCCGCTTGCTGGGCCTGGCGTTGCTCACGCAGCGTTTTTTCCGCTTTTTTCGCATAGTCCACACAATCGATCCGTGTCGACTGAGAGGCATCGGTATAGTCCCAACCACTGGCACCGGGATGTGGCGTCAACAACAGATCGCAAGGCAATCCCTTCACGGTTTTGAAGGTAGCGGTGAAGTCCTCCACGATATGGGGATAACGCGGATTATCCACCAGCTGATAACCCGGCGCTGTCAGGCTGTCCACGTAGGCGATATCCACCCTCTCCCCGTCTCGCGTACCCTGCCAGGTCCAGGCCATGCTGCCGGGAGTATGGCCCGGAATGAAATGGGCGGTGAGTGTGAGGTTGCCCAGAGTGACCTGTTCGCCGTCCTGAATCTGTCGGTCCACCCGCACTGGCGGATAAAGAATGTCGTCACCAAAATGAATATCGTTGGCGCCACCGTCCGCCATCAGCATGGCGGTTTCCGCGTTGGCCACCAGCCGGGCACCGGTGGCCTGTTTGATCGCCTCCAGCGAACCGGCATGGTCGCCGTGGCCATGGCTGACCAGAATCCACTTCAGGGTCTGCGGCGCCACCCCCACGGCCTTCATGTTGGCCAGCAGATGCTCGGCACTCTGGGGCATCCCGCCATCAATGAGGATGGCGCCTTCGCGGGTTTTCAGCAGCAGCGAGGTAAGCTCATCGGTCCCGATCTGCCAGACGTTATCGGCAATCTGTAATGGCGCCATGGGCTGCAGCCAGGCCTCCGGCACGGTATAGGCCTGCAACTGCGGCAACGGGGTTACCGGTTCGGCCTGGGCCGCACTGACCAGCAGCAACCCGCATACGGCACTGCATCGAATAACTGACATATTGGTTCTCCCTGGAAAAACCCTTGGATGCACCTGGCCGGGGTTGGTTCGCCGGGGCTTACCCTTTTTGCTGCTGAAGCCATACCTGCAGGCCCTGACTGTTCAGGTTGATATCAAACCCGAGCGCATCCTGCAGTTCATCCTCCGACAGGGCGACACCATGGTCGCGAGCCTTGGCAAACAGATAGTCCTGCATGGCAGATTCCAATCGCGGCAACAACGTAGCCTCATCACCGGGAGCGGCTTTTTCCGCCAGCGCCACGTAATCATCCACCATGGCCAGCAAGCGTTCGCCAGGCTCCCGGGGAGCG
>NZ_LWFX01001342.1:0-1735 GCF_001635175.1 Alcanivorax sp. HI0083
CACGCTGCCATTGGGCAACTTCACCTGAATCGGCCCGTCTTCCACTAAAGAGGCCAACGAGTAGGTTTCCGGTTGCTCAACCGCCGACAAGATCACCGCAGGTTTGGCCNGGGAGCCCATGGGTCGCTGGGCATCCAGCGCCCGGTTGAAACCCGCCTGGCGCGAGTCCCGGTTACTCACCAGCGCCAATACATCGCCCTGGGCCGGCGCCACGACAACCACGGCACCATTGAGTTTTTTCACCTGTCTCGGATCGCGATGATTGAGATGCTCTTTCAGCGCTCCTTCCGAGGCCAGTTGCGCCAGCACATCCAGGGTGGAGTGAATATGCAGCCCTTCATCGCTGAGCACCTCCGGCGGGTAATCCCGCGCCAGCTGACGGCGCACCAGATCAATAAACGCCGGGAAGGCATACAGCGCGGATGCACCCCGCGGCACCACTTCCAGCGGCCGGGCGCTGTACTTGTTGTAGTCCGCGCTGGACAAGGCACCTTCGTCACGAGCCACTTTCAACACGGTATTGCGGCGCTCCATGGCCCGCTCCGGACGGCGGCGCGGGTCGTACCAGCTGGGGCCTTTCAGCAAGGCCACCAGCGTCGCCAGCTGATGGGGTTCCAGTTCTTCCAGCGGTCGGCCAAACAGGAACTGCGCTCCCAGGCCCATACCATGAATGGCGCGGGCGCCGTCCTGGCCGAGATAGACCTCATTCAAGTAGGCCTCGAGAATCTGGTCCTTGCTGTAATGCAGCTCCAGCAGCAAGGCCATGGGCATTTCCATCAGCTTGCGCGACAGGGTCCGGTCGGAGCTGAGCCAGAAGTTCTTCACCAGCTGCTGGGTCAGGGTACTGCCGCCCTGCACCAGGCCGCCGGCCTTGATATTGGCCAGCATGGCGCGGCTCAAGCCGCGCAGGGAAATGCCATGGTGGTCGTAGAAACTGCGGTCTTCGGTGGCGATGAGCATGTCCACCAGCAACGGCGGCACCTTATCCAGCGGCACCAGTACCCGGTCCTCAGCGTGCTGGGGGTGAATACTGCCGATCTGCAATGGCTCCAGCCGGGCCAGGCGATCGCCGCCGGCTTCCAGGCTGCGAATCAGCCCGCCGGACAGGGACAGCCGAATACGCTCGGACTGCTCGCCACCGTCGCTGTCATTGAAACCACGGGTATGAATCAGCAGGGAATTGCCCTGCACCGCGAAACTGCCCGGCGTACTGGCCCGCGCATCACGCCGGTAGCGCATCAGGTCCAGCAGCTTGAGCATGTCATCACGGGACAACACCCGGCCTTCATACAATTCCACCGGCCGGGCATAGACCCGCGCCGGCAGCTGCCAGGCATGGGAATCGAACCGCTCGCGCACCAGCGCATCCAGGTACGCCATGCCGGCGGCCCCGAGCACCAGGCACACCAGCCCGACCTTGGCAATGAATGACCAACTGAACCAGCGCCGGCGCTGGGCGGAGGGCTTCTTTTTTCTACTGGGTTGCCGCCGCGACTTTGCGGGGGACTTTTTCGCTTTTTTCGCCATGGGCCGGAGTATAGAGAAAAGTGTGGGTACTTTATGAGTGTGGGGGCAGAAATATGTTCCCGGAGGCAAAATCCCTGAGCCAAGAGGGATAACCCCGGCCCGCTGGCGTACAAATTTTGCATGCAGCGCCCGGCAGCCCATAATAGCCGCCCCTGCAATCCGGTTCGGAGCTTCCATGACAAAGCAATATGACGTTTACGCCCTCGGT
>NZ_LWFX01001343.1:0-1746 GCF_001635175.1 Alcanivorax sp. HI0083
GATCGACCAGCACCTTGACGGCGGCGTTCTGGGCCTTGATCCAACTCTTGTCATCGGCACTGGCCAATTTCTCGGCTGCGCTGCCCGCCCCCGGTAGTGCATCCACAAAGGCGTCGGTCACCTTGCGCACCTGATCCGGGGCGAGCACAAAATCGGCAGCACCAGACTGGGTGATCGCACTATGGAACAGGTCTTTCGCCTGGGGGCAGGCCAACAGCGCGCCGACACTGAAGCCTCCGGCAGACTCACCGAAAATCGTCACTTGCCCGCAATCACCGGCAAAGGCACCGATGTTTTCCTGTACCCATTGCAGCGCGGCCAGTTGGTCGCGCATGCCCAGGTTGGTGTCTGCTTCCAGCTGCGGTGCCACCGCAGAGAAATCCGCAAACCCCATGGCCCCCAGCCGGTAGGCGGCATTCACCACCACCACATTCTGGCTACGCGCCAGTTCGGCACCGTTATAGAGAACCTGCGACACCGAGCCCGCCAGGTAACCCCCACCGTGGAACCACACCATCACCGGGAAAGGCCCTTCGCCGTCCGGCACCCAGATATTCAGGTACAGGCAATCTTCGCTGGATTCCTGAATGCCCATCACCGGGTTTTTCATTTGCAGCGAGGGCATCGGGTAATGATCCGCCGTTTGCTCCGCCTCACTGTCAGCCAGGGGTTGCGGCGCCTTGAAGCGCAACTCGCCCAGCGGCGCACGCGCAAACGGCACGCCGCGGTATTCAGTTACGCCCTTATTGCCAAGCCCCTGGTAACGCCCTTGCCGGGTTACTGCCGTCATCTACCACTCCTGTTTTGCCAGCTGGCGCCGGCCTGAAAATTAACCCGCTTCAGCAACGATAAACGCCACTGACCCCCGCTTTAACCAAGCCATGCATAACTGGCGGACCGCGCCATTTGCCTGTCGCCCAATACCAGCGCTCCAGCCTAGCAAAACACATACTAATGAGTAGGCCAATTCGCCTGTTTAATTGTTAGACAACATTAACAATCTTGCCTTATTAGTGACTTACACTTGTTCACGCCCTCATAGAGGCAACATCGAGGGCTTTGTGAATCCATTGAATTTTCTACGGAGGGAAGCCCCTATGAGCAAAACCGCAACCATTGAGCAACGTGTCAACGAACGCTATGAGCAAGTGGCCACCGAAACCAAGGCCGCGCTGGAAAAAATCAACAACGCTGTTCGTGGTGCCTACACTCGTCTGGAAAACAATGGCAATGAGCTGTTCCAGAACCTGGTGAAAGCCGGCGAAAAACGCCAGAAAGCCGCCAGCAAGCCCCAGAAGAAAACCACCAAAGCCCAGCCCTCCCAGCTGGACGAAGTGCGCAGCAAAGTTGCCGCCGCACTGGGCCTGCCGACCCGCGACGAAGTTGAAGCGCTGAACAAGAAGCTGACTTCGCTGACCCGCAAGGTCAACAAACTGGCTAAAGAAGCCAAATAAAGACCCGATGTCCCGGGAGTGGCTCAGCCGCTCCCGGCACATTACTCCTTCCTCTCTCTTTTCCTGCTTTGACTTCTGCCACCAGCCCATTAGAGCCATAAGCTCGCCAACACGGTCAATAAACCAGCAATACGCACTTATCCACACGCCAAGTGTTGACTTGCCACGCTACGTCTCGTTATCTAAGTGGCTCTGTACCCGATAACAACAACTGCGAGCCCATGCCGTCCGCTAATCTTTCTGCCTCTCTGAAGCACAAAACCGTCGCGCCTTTCTGGCTGGAATACCTGCT
>NZ_LWFX01001344.1:0-3426 GCF_001635175.1 Alcanivorax sp. HI0083
ACAGCCGCGAAGATGCACGCCGCCGGCTGATTCGTGCCGTGCAGGACACCACCCTGATGGGCGTAAACGACAACCGCCGGTTTCTGGCAGCGATCCTGGCCCACCCGGTATTCGCCAGTGGCGATGCCACCACCGCCTTTATCGGCGAAGACTTTGCCGACGACAGCAGCCTGGCCGGCGACGCCCCTGACAACACCCTGTGGGCACTGGCCGCTTTGCATCACTGTCGACGCGAAACACCCAATGACACCCTGCGAGGCTGGCACTCCAGTACGCTAGGAGCCCAACCGGTGGCGTTACGCAGCGGTGAACATAAACAGACGCTGTACATCCGCTATCTGGGCAACCAGGTCACCATCACTTTTGAGAACACCTCCGACACCCTCACGCTGACGCCGCTGAGCGGCGATCGCGTAGACGTGAACGGCGTGGAAGTGACCGCCAGCGTGATCCAGCATGGCAATCAATACTGGCTGCAGAGTCAAGGCCACACAGCCTGCTTCAGTGATGCTACCCACACCGCTGCCGGCAGCAGTGACCAGGCCGGTTCCGGCCTGATCCGTGCCCCCATGGACGGCGCCGTCATCGATGTGAACGTCAAAGCCGGCGATACCGTCAGCAAAGGGCAGGTTCTGGTGGTGATGGAAGCCATGAAAATGGAACACAGCCTCAAAGCAGACTGCGACGGCACCATTGAAGTACTGGATCTCAGCGTGGGCAGCCAGGTAAAACGCCAGCAATTGCTGGTTACTGTCACCCCGGATGCAGCGGAGTAACCCCCGTCACATTCGGTCAGTGACAATTTTCCCACGGAGAAGGACACTCCGCTGTGATCCAATAATCCGCGCCGGGCAGATCGGGCCAAAACGGCCCCCTCCGATTTCCCCGGGCACTGCCACCGGGCAGGGTGCTTGCCCTGCCCTGGTGCTACGGTTAAGGTAAGCGCCCGCTTGCCAACACTGGGCTACGGGCTTTTCCGGGCCTTCCAAGAACACAGACAATGGAGATCCTATGAGCAACGCCGACATCATCACGTTGCCCAAGCTTCTGTCCAAGGTTCCAGAGGTAATCACCAATCTTCCCGGCCTGATCAAGGGCTCGAAGATGGCGAAAATCACTGACACCAGCAAGCCATTGGGGCTGGGCGTTGCTATCGAGCGCGCCACCAGCATGAACCCGAATGGCGCTGCCGTGATCTACCAGGACACAGAACTTACCTACAAGCAGTTCAACGCCTGGGCCAACCGCCTGGCAGACTACCTGGCCTCCATCGGCCTGAAAAAAGGCGACACCGTTGCCGTCAACGTGGAAAACCGTCCCGAGCTGCTGGCTGCGGTCCTCGCCTGCGCAAAACTCGGTGTGTGTGCGGCCCTGATCAACACATCCCAGCGCGGCAAGGTACTGATCCATAGTTTCAATCTGGTGAAACCCAAAGCTGCCATCGTTGGCGAAGAGCTGATCGATGCCGTGGAAGACATCCGCGGTGATCTGGATCTGAAAGACAACTTTTTCTTCTTTGCCGACCAGAACACCCTGGACGACCCCGGTGAAGCGCCGGCCGGCTACAAGAACCTGGCCAGCGAAAGCCGCGATTGCTCCAGCGAGAACCCGGCGTCCAGCAAGCAGACCTTCCTGCGCGACCCGCTGTTCTACATTTATACCTCCGGTACCACTGGCCTGCCCAAAGCCGTGGTCTTCAACCACGGCCGCTGGGAAAAAGCCTATGGCGGCTTCGGCTTCTCCGCCGTACGCCTGACCAAGGACGACCGCATTTACACCACCCTGCCGTTCTACCACGCCACCGGCATGGTGATCTGCTGGGCATCGGTCATCGCCAGTGCCGGCTCCATTGTCATTGCGCGCAAATTCT
This sequence comes from Alcanivorax sp. HI0083, assembly GCF_001635175.1. Classification (NCBI taxonomy): domain Bacteria; kingdom Pseudomonadati; phylum Pseudomonadota; class Gammaproteobacteria; order Oceanospirillales; family Alcanivoracaceae; genus Alcanivorax; species Alcanivorax sp. HI0083. Next base: position 1,871 of record NZ_LWFX01001344.1, read on the forward strand.
CCGCCAGTGGCTTCTGGGAAGACATCCGCCGCCATAACTGCACCGCCTTCGGCTATGTGGGCGAGCTGTGCCGTTATCTGCACGAGCAGCCGGAAAAGCCCAACGATCAGGACAACAAGGTCCATACCATTGTCGGTAACGGCCTGCGCCCGAGCATCTGGAAAGACTTCAAGAACCGCTTCGGCATTGATCGTGTGGTCGAGCTGTATGCCTCCTCGGAAGGCAACGTGGCTTTCACCAACGTATTCAACTTCGACAACACCGTAGGGTTCTCCCCGGTCAGCTACGCCATCGTCAAATACGACAAAGAGCGTGACGAGCCGGTGCGTGACAGCAAAGGTCACATGATCAAGGTCGGCAAAGGCGAATCCGGGCTGATGCTGGGCGAAATCACCGAAAAGACGCCTTTCGACGGCTACACCGACCCGGAAAAGACCGAGAAGTCCATCTACCGTGATGTCTTCACCAAGGGTGATGCCTGGTTCAACACCGGCGACATGATGCGCGACATCGGTTTCCGCCACGCCCAGTTCGTGGACCGCCTGGGGGATACCTTCCGCTGGAAAGGCGAAAACGTATCCACCACCGAAGTGGAACAGATTCTCGATGGCTACGACGGCATTCAGGAATCCGTGGTCTATGGTGTGGAAATCCCCAACACCAACGGCCGTGCCGGCATGGGCCAGATCCGCCTGACCGGCAACCACAGCGACTTTGATTTCCAGGGCCTGTGTGACTACCTGAAGCGAGAGCTGCCGCCTTACGCCATTCCTGTTTTCCTGCGTATCAACGAAGAAGCCATGGAAACCACTGGCACCTTCAAGCACCAGAAAAACAAGCTCAAGGAACAGAAGTACGACCTGAGCCAGCAGAGCAACGCCGTCTACGCGCTGCTACCTGGCGAGAGTTGCTACCAGCAACTGGATGAAGCCACGCAAAACGGCATCGACGGTGGTGAGTATCGCTTCTAGGTAATACCGACACCGAAGCACAAGAAAGGCGCCTTAACGGCGCCTTTTTTGGTTCTGGAGTTGCCTGAACGTGCCACGCAGAATGACACGACCAAAACCACCGGGCCCGAGAGGCCGTCGCTATTGCGGTATGCCTGCCGGGAATATCCAGGCCATACACGAAGCAAAATATAGCAGCGAGCTGGTCAAGTCAGGGCCTGAATAAAACGTCAGCTATCTGCATTCGGCTCATCACTGAATGCCACCATAAGGCCCTTGTTTCGCCCCACCCTCCTTAACCCAAGGTTACCCACACCCCGTTTTATATCCACGGCATCTGTGGATAAAACTGTTAACGAACGCCGGATAACCCCCTGAAAGCCAGTGGTGGCAAAGGTTACAGCGACTTGCATGGTTTTTCACCAGGGCCGGCCACGTCCTGATCCATTGCCAAACGTCAAGACTGTTGCGATTTTTTTCTCTGCTGGGGATTACCCCACAAAACCTGTGGACAACTTTGTGAAAAACCTGACGAAAAGTCGCTGTAGGGCCCGCCATTCCGTCCTTTACGCAAACTGCTTCATTTTTACACGAATCGTAAAGTAT
>NZ_LWFX01001345.1:0-1465 GCF_001635175.1 Alcanivorax sp. HI0083
ATTGGAGAAAAAAATGCCGCGAGATGATGGCTGATGCGCCGTAACAAACGGTTGTTGGCGTCATCCTAACGGGCCCAGGCCCAAGGCTTCGAAGTTGAGGTAGTTATGTTTGATCAAGTGCGCGAGGACATCCGGTCGGTCTTTCACCGGGACCCGGCGGCCCGCAATACGCTGGAAGTGTTGCTCAACTATCCCGGTTTGCACGCGGTGCTTTTTCATCGGTTGGCGCATGGGTTATGGACGCGTGATTTCAAGCAACTGGCGCGGCTGCTATCCACGTTTTCGCGCTGGCTCACCGGTATCGAAATTCACCCCGGTGCCAAAATCGGCCGGCGTTTCTTTATTGATCACGGCATGGGTGTGGTGATCGGTGAAACCGCAGAAATCGGTGATGACGTGACGCTGTATCACGGCGTTACCCTGGGAGGCACCAGCTGGAGCAAGGGCAAGCGCCACCCGACTCTGGAAGACGGTGTGGTGGTTGGTGCGGGAGCCAAGGTGCTGGGGCCGTTTACGGTGCACAAGAATGCCAAAATCGGCTCCAATTCCGTGGTCACCAAGGAAGTGCCGGAAGGGGCGACGGTGGTCGGTATCCCGGGCCGGGTGATTAGCCATCCTCTGACCGAGAAAGAAAAGACTCGCCAGGCAATGGCCGAGAAGATCGGCTTCCAGGCCTATGGTGTCAGCAACGACATGCCCGACCCGGTGGCCGAAGCGATTCACTTGCTGCTGGATCACATGCACGCCGTGGACAACAAGCTGGATAGGGTCTGCACCAACCTGAAAAAGCAGGGCATTCAGGGATGCGATGAGAAGCTGCCGGAGCTGAAAGATGAAGACTTCGAGCCGGTGAATGCGGGCGGAACAGACTGAAAAGCAGTTGAAGGTTGATAGTGGACAGTTGACAGCGCAAATAAAAAGGCCGCCCCGGAAGGGCGGCCTTTTTATTTGGCGTGTTGCATGAAGCGTGGTGCGTGCCGCGTCTCTTATACGTTAAACCGGAAATGCACCACGTCACCATCCTTGACGATGTATTCCTTGCCTTCCAGGCGCCACTTGCCGGCTTCCTTGGCTCCCTGCTCGCCGTTGTTGTCGATGTAATCATCGTAGCCGGTGACTTCGGCACGAATGAAACCTTTCTCGAAATCCGTATGAATCACGCCGGCAGCCTGGGGCGCGGTGGCGCCGACCTTGACGGTCCAGGCGCGGACTTCTTTTACGCCTGCGGTGAAATAGGTTTGCAGGCCGAGAAGGTTAAAGCCGGCGCGGATGACCCGGTTCAGGCCGGGCTCTTCCATGCCCAGGTCGGCGAGGAAGTCGGCTTTTTCTTCGTCGTCCAGTTCGGCAATCTCGGATTCGATTTTGGCGCAGATGGGTACCACGGAAGAGTTTTCTGTTTCGGCCAGCTCGCGCACGGCGTCCAGCAAGGCGTTGTCCTCAAAGCCGCCTTCGTCCACGTTGGCAA
>NZ_LWFX01001346.1:0-3240 GCF_001635175.1 Alcanivorax sp. HI0083
CAACCGGCTTGGCACACTCGCCCAGCTCTGCCTTGTTGATCGTGTCATTGAGTTTGGCATCCGACAGCGCCTGCTGGCGGTCTTGCGCACACCAGATATGACGCATGGACGCTGCCGCCTTGGTGGTCGGGCCTCCGCGGGGGAAAGCCAGGTAGTGGACCGTCACGCCGGACGCCATGTATTCGTCGATATGGCGATGCAGCTTGCGGCAATACCCGCAGGTAATGTCGGTAAAGACAAACACTTCGGCTTTTTCGTCTTCAGCAGCGTAAGTGATCATGTCGTCCTTGTTCAGCGTCTTGATGCCTTCAGCGCGAACCTTTTCCAGGCGCTGCTCCGCCGGATTGACCACCTCTCCGTCTTTCAGCTCAAGCAGCTTGCCGATCATGATAAAACGGCCGTCTTCGCTCATGTAAACGGTTTCACCCCCGTTCACTTCCAGCGCCAGCATGCCCGCCATGGGCGCAGCACGCACATCACTGACCTCAACAGCAGGAAAGGCTTTCTTGAAAGCCGCTTTCGCCTGTTCACCATCGATCTCGGCGTTACCCTTGGCGGTTTCAGAACTGGCGCCACATGCGGTCATCAGCCCCAACAATACAAACAGCAAAACCTTTTTCATTATGTCGTTACTCCTTCTCTTACCTGTGAGAACCCGCCAGCTGGCTCAGGTTCCCGATCGGGGGTGATGTTTCTGGTAGACGTCTTGTAACCGCTGCTGTGCCACATGAGTGTAAATCTGGGTCGTCGACAGATCCGAGTGCCCCAGCAGCAGCTGTACCACCCGCAAATCCGCGCCATGATTCAGCAGGTGTGTAGCAAAAGCATGCCGCAGTGTATGGGGAGAGAGCTTTTTTTGCACCCCCGCGACCACTGCCAACTGCTTGATTCGATGCCAGAATGTCTGCCGCGTCATGCAGGTGCCGCGGCGGCTGGGAAAGAGCAGCTCCTGATTGCCACCCTGCTGATCCGCGGCCAGCAACTGGGGACGGCCCTCCTGTGCATAACGGCCCAGCCAGTGCAGCGCCTCTTCCCCCAGCGGCACCAGCCGCTCCTTGTCGCCTTTGCCGATCACCCGGATCAGCCCCTGGCGCGGATTGATCTGGCTCTGGGTCAATGTCACCAGTTCCGTCACCCGCAGGCCCGTGGCATAAAGCACCTCCAGCATGGCCCGGTCACGCAGGCCCAGCGGCGTGGAAAAGTCCGGCGCCGCCAGCAAGGCCTCCACATCCGCTTCGCTCAGGGTCTTTGGCAACGGCCTGCCCAGTTTGGGTCGCTCGATCAGCAGTGCCGGGTCCTCCGCAATGCGCCCTTCCCGCTTGAGCCAGCGGTAAAAGCTTTTCACCGCCGACAGCTGTCGGGCAACGGAGCGTGCACTGAGGCCTTGCTGGTGCCGGGCGGCAAGGAATTCCAGCAACTGATAGCGCTCGCAGGCCAGCAAACTCGCCCGTTGATGCTGCAGCCAGACAGCCAGCTGGCTAATGTCCCGACGATAATTGGACAGACTGTGCTCACTCAGACCTTTCTCCAGCCACTGCTGGTCCAGCCAGCTGTCAATCAGCTGGCCATGTGCATCCGTCAGTTGCCTGCTATCCACAGTTCCNATTACGCCATCAGGCCTTATACAAAAAGAAAAAACAATGAGTTACCCAGAATGAACACCCACACATACCGGCACGCCTTTTACTAAATATTACGCACAAGCCCACGGGGATAGACGACAAACCACGCGATTTAGGGCAACAATGGAGACCAGCAAAATTTCAAGAAATCGTCACCAAGGAGAGGAATCGTGGGAATTTTATCCTGGATCGTATTCGGTTTGATCGCCGGCATCATCGCTAAATGGATTATGCCAGGGAAGGACCCGGGCGGCTTTATTGTCACCACCCTGATCGGTATTGCTGGCGCCGTAGTCGGCGGCTGGCTGGGCTCCCTGACCGGCCTGGGCGGCTCAGTGAGCGGGTTCAGCCTGGGCAGCTTTATCACCGCCATTGTCGGCGCGCTGGTGCTGCTGGCGCTGTACCGGATGGTGAAGAAGAACTAGCACGCCTGATGCCATGAGCGTCATGCATCCGGCATCCAGCGTCCGGCGCTCCAACAAAAAAAGCCGCTTCCCGAAAAGGAAGCGGCTTTTTTTGTTGGAGCAATCTACCGGGCCAGAGGTTGATTTCGCATGCCCTACAGCAAAGGCTAAACCAACATTCGCTCGCGGTAGAAGGAATCCGCAATCTACTACCGGATTTTTTCTTTGATCCGTGCGGACTTACCAGAGCGATCACGCAGGTAGTAAAGCTTGGCGCGGCTCACATCGCCACGACGGTTAACCTGGATGGAATCGATCAGCGGGCTATGCAGCTGAAATACACGCTCAACGCCCACACCGTGGGAGATTTTACGCACGGTAAACGCAGAGTTCAGGCCACGGTTACGACGGGCGATAACCACACCCTGGAACGCCTGCAGACGCTCACGGGTGCCTTCCTTTACTTTCACTTGCACGGTAACAGTGTCACCGGCGCCGAATTCCGGTACTTCGGTTTTCAGCTGGGCATTTTCAATGCCCTGGATAATAAGGTTCTTGCCACTCATGGCAGTGCTCCTAATCAGAGTTTTTTGCTGTATGCGACGACTGCTCGGCGATGTATTCGTCCAGCAGCTGTTGCTCTTCGTTGCTCAAGCCCCGCGCCCGGCGGGCCTCCAGCAGGTCCGGACGCTGTTTCCAGGTCCGTCCCAACGCCTGCTTAAGGCGCCAGCGGCGAATCAGCGCGTGATTGCCACTGAGCAGTACCGGTGGCACCGCCTGCTCGCCATACACCTCCGGGCGGGTGTAATGCGGGCAATCGAGCAGGTTTTCGAATTCACCCGAAAAAGAGTCCTGCTCGGCGGAATCCTGGTGACCCAGCACTCCGGGAATCAATCGGCTGACCGCATCGATCAGCACCAGCGCCGGCAATTCGCCGCCGCTTAGCACGTAGTCGCCGATGGATATCTGCTCATCCACCTCGGCATCGAGCAACCGCTCGTCTACGCCCTCGTAGCGCCCCGCCAGCAAAATCAGGCCGGGCTGCTCCGCCAACACCGCGGCCTTGGCCTGGGTCAGCGGCTGTCCTTGCGGGGACAGATAAACCACTTTCGCTGCCGGGTTGGCAGTGCGTGCAGCCTGCAGGGCTTTCGCCAGCGGCTCCACCTTCATCACCATGCCGGGGCCGCCACCAAAAGGGCGATCGTCCACAGTGC
>NZ_LWFX01001347.1:0-2835 GCF_001635175.1 Alcanivorax sp. HI0083
TGTGCCGGAAAAAAAACCGGATCCGGTGAAGAAGCCGGACCCGAAGCCAGCGCCCAAACCGGATCCGAAACCGGTAGTGCCCGACATTGACACTCCCAGCGTGGAAGAAATGCTGGCGGAGGAAGAGCTGGAAACGGACAGGCAGAGCAAGGCGTCTGATCAGCCCGATCAGGAAGCGGCCAGCAATGCGGATCAGGCTGACGCTGAAGTGGCCAGTTTTACCGACGCCATCGCCGCCCATGTGGGGCAGCGTTGGCGGATTCCCGGCAATTACCGTAACCGGGATGACATCACCACGCGGGTTAAAATACAGATGATCCCGGGCGGTGAAGTGATCAATGTATCGGTGGCACAAAGCAGTGGTTACCCGGATTTCGACGAATCGGTCATGAATGCCGTCAAGTTGGCCAGCCCGCTACCGGTACCGGATGGCCAGCTGTTTAACGAACAGTTTCGCTCACTGGTGATCGAATTTGATCCTGGAGTTGCACAATGAGAAGTGTGTTAAGGATGCAGCAAACCTGTAAACGCAAAGTGTGGACACAAGTCAGCATCGCCCTGATGGCCGCCCTGTGGATGGTAAATGCCCAGGCTGAGTTGTTGATCAAGGTAACAGAAGGGCGCGTGGACGCGGTGCCGATCGCAGTCGTGCCCTTTGATGGCGCGCAAAATGCGCCGGAAGATGTGTCCGAGATTATTCAGGCCGACCTGCATCGCAGTGGCCAGTTCAAGCCGCTGCCGCCGGAAGACATGCTCAGCCGGCCCCGTAATGAACAGGAAATGATCTACCGGGACTTCAAGGTGCTGGGCACGGAATACGTGATCACGGGCAGCATGAAGCGCCAGGAAACCGGTGGTTATGAAGTCAGCTATGCGCTGTTCGATGTGGCCCGGCAGAAAAAACTGATGTCGGAAACCTATCGTCCGCCAGAGTCGCAGCTGCGCGATGTGGCCCATGCCATCAGTGACCGTATCTACGAACAGCTCACCGGTATTCCCGGTGCCTTTTCCACCAAGATTCTTTATGTGACACACAATCGTCATGATGCCAACCCGTATCAGTTGCAATATGCGGATGCGGATGGCCATCGTGTGACCACGATTCTGCGTAGTAAAGAGCCGATCATGAGCCCTACCTGGTCACCGGATGGCAGGAAAATTGCTTACGTTTCTTTTGAAGACCAGGGACGCCCGGCCATTTATATTCACAGCCTGGCCACCACCGAGCGGGAAAAAGTGTCCAGTTTCAGCGGCATCAACGGTGCCCCTGACTGGTCACCGGATGGCCAGAAGCTGGCGTTAACGTTGTCGCGGGACGGTAATCCCGAAATTTATATGTTGAATCTGTCGACCAAGGCACTGACCCGGTTAACCAACAATTACGGCATTGATACCGAGCCGCGCTGGTTACCGGATGGTGAGCACCTGGTGTTTACCTCCAGCCGTTCCGGTGGCCCACAGATTTACAAACTGAACATAAATGATAAGTCGGTCCGGCGGGTTTCGTTCCAGGGCGCCTATAATGCGCGCTCGGATGTCACCCCCGACGGTCGCTATCTCGTTTATGTGCACCGGCGAAATGGAAATTTCAATGTCGGTGTGCAGGACCTCCAGCGCGGCACATTTAATATTGTGACCCGCACCGATATGGATGAATCGCCCAGTGTTGCGCCCAATGGAAGTATGGTAATTTACGGGACGCAACACGGGGGAACGGGGGTTCTGGAAGCCGTATCCATCGATGGCAGAGTGAAAGTTGAGCTGCCGTCGAAGGAAGGGGAAGTCAGAGAACCGGCATGGTCGCCGTTCCTCTGAGTGGTTCTCGGAGTCCAATACTAGGAAATTATAGGAGCTTTTCGCATGCGTTCATTACTTAACCCGCTGTTTGCCATTGTGTTGGCAGCTGCCCTGGCAGCCTGTTCCAGCACCCCGACTGAAGACGATACTTCTGCGACTGACAACATGTCTCAGCAGACTGACACTTCTCCGGTGACTCCGGTTGAGCCGTCAGAGCCGGTTAAGCCGGACACCAGCAGCATCCCGCTGACTGCTGACAACTTCTACAACCATCCGTCCAACTATGACGGTACTACCGATTCTCGCGTTATCTACTTCGCGTTCGACAGCAACACCGTTCCGGCTGCGGCTTTCGAAACCCTGCGTGCCCACGCGACTTACCTGAAGAACAACGCTAACGCGAAAATTCGTCTGGAAGGTCACGCTGATGAGCGCGGTACCCGTGAATACAACGTTGCTCTGTCCGAGCGTCGTTCCAAAGCGGTAGAGAAGTTCCTGCGCGTACAAGGTGTTGCTTCCTCACAGCTGGAAATCGTTTCCTACGGTGAAGAGAAGCCGGCAGCCTTTGGCCACGGTGAAATGGACTGGGCCAAGAACCGCCGCGTAGAAATCAACTACCTGTCCGGCCGTCCGTAAGGCATGAAGGTAGTGATGACAGCGCGCCTGTTCGCAGGCGCGATGCTCAGCTCCCTGGTGCTCTGTGCGCATGCACAGAGTACTGGGCCGCTGGCCGTTGAAGAGCGCAGCCTCGCCCAGGCGCAATCGCAAATGCGCAATACCTCCGCACCGTCTGCTGCGGTGAACGAGGATGGGTTGATGGTGTTGATGCAACAGCAGCAACAGTTTGAAGAACAGATTCAGCAGCTGCAGGGTCAGCTGGAAGAACTGCGCCACGAGCTTTCCACTCTCAAGGAAGCCGAGCGTGAGCGTTATCTGGATCTGGATACCCGAATTAATACGCTGGCTGAGCGGGGACAGACCGAGCAGCCAGAGGACGGCGCTGAAGGGGATAATGACCCGGAAGCGGACCGTGCCGCC
>NZ_LWFX01001348.1:0-389 GCF_001635175.1 Alcanivorax sp. HI0083
GCCATCGTGTGACCACGATTCTGCGTAGTAAAGAGCCGATCATGAGCCCTACCTGGTCACCGGATGGCAGGAAAATTGCTTACGTTTCTTTTGAAGACCAGGGACGCCCGGCCATTTATATTCACAGCCTGGCCACCACCGAGCGGGAAAAAGTGTCCAGTTTCAGCGGCATCAACGGTGCCCCTGACTGGTCACCGGATGGCCAGAAGCTGGCGTTAACGTTGTCGCGGGACGGTAATCCCGAAATTTATATGTTGAATCTGTCGACCAAGGCACTGACCCGGTTAACCAACAATTACGGCATTGATACCGAGCCGCGCTGGTTACCGGATGGTGAGCACCTGGTGTTTACCTCCAGCCGTTCCGGTGGCCCACAGATTTACAAACTG
>NZ_LWFX01001349.1:0-2188 GCF_001635175.1 Alcanivorax sp. HI0083
TTAGAGAATCAAAAAAGGCGCCACAAGGGCGCCTTTTTTTACTGGAACAATCGCTTACAGAGCGACGATGTTCTCAGCTTGCGGGCCTTTCGGGCCCTGGGTCACGGTGAACTCAACCGCTTGGCCTTCGGCCAGGGTCTTGAAGCCGGAACCTTGGATGGCGCTGAAGTGAGCGAAAACGTCCGGGCCGTTTTCCTGCTCCAGGAAACCAAAACCTTTTGCTTCGTTGAACCACTTAACGGTGCCTTTAACTGTAGACATATCTCTAATCCTGAAAAATGAAGTTTTGCCTTTACGGCAGGTGTAGCTGAAAAACGGAGACTTGGACTTCAGAACTGCAGGACGAGTTATACAATGTAAACAACGAAATGGAGTACGTGATTCAAGCGCGATCTTTTAGCTGGGCCAGAACATAACCCTATTATTGCTCCGTGTACAGCTAAATCGTACCGGATCGACGTTCGGGGAGGGCGGTCCGCGCTGATTGGGGGCGCTCCCATGGCCTGGCGTGGTGAGAGCAGCCAGAGTGCTATGCTGGGCGCATCTTAGCCAATAGCGAGGCCGTCGTGCCCCCACTGACCTGGCTTAACAGAGCCCGCCCACAGAAATTGCCCTTCCGGCGCCGCGTCACCCGTGCCGCCGTAGCGTTGATTTATCGCGGCGGGATAACCGAGGGCGAGCTATTCTTTATCCAGCGCGCTCATCGCCCCGGCGACCCCTGGTCCGGAGACATGGCCTTCCCCGGTGGGCGCCTGCAAACCGGGGATACCTCCAGCCGTGACACCGCCATGCGTGAAACCGTTGAAGAAACCGGGCTCGACCTGTACCAGAGCGGGCACTACCAGGCGCGCCTGACAGACCGACTGACCCGCCACCACAGCCGCTGGCGGCCCATGGTGGTCACGCCCCATGTGTTTGCCTGGCAGGGCGACGACGTGCTGCGCCTGAACCACGAAGCCCGCCACGGCGTATGGATTCCGCTGGACTACCTGAGCAACCCGGACAACCGAAGTACGCTTGCCCTCCGCACGCCCGTGGGGCGGGTTACTCTGCCGTGCTGCCGTTATCAGGGGTACTGCATCTGGGGGTTGAGTTATCGAATGACGGTGGAGTTTTTGGGGCGGCGGTGAGGGTTGCATGGGGCTGCTTGGGCGAGTCCATTCTCGGGAATCGGAGCAGGCCAGCAAGGTAGTGGTGTGTATCTTCAGTTTAGGCCCTTGCTTCGTTTGCGAGTAGTGGGCTGTCGGGCGGAAATTTCCGAAGAAAGTCTCCGCCTGTCGCGCCACTCTTATCCTTCCTGCTGCGCTGCTATGGCGGGTACGTTTTTCTTGGCGTGTTGGTTCTGCGCTTCCGGTCGTTGCCATTCCGGCGTCGCCCACAGGTGTTTCAGTCGCAGCCACAACGGCCCCGGCTTCGCCATATCCTTAAACAATGCAATGAACTCATGCAGCGTCAGGGTGATCGGATTGTAGCTGTGGATCTGGCGGGTGATGCCGTATTCCGGCGGCAGGTCGTCGCGCTCTTCCACGACGGTGCCGAACAGGCGATCCCAGATAATCAGAGTGCCACCGAAATTGCGGTCGATATATTCCGGGTTGCGGCCGTGGTGCACGCGATGGTGTGACGGCGTGTTGAAAATGAACTCGATCGGCCGCGGCAGTTTCTTTATCCACTGGGTGTGAATAAACCATTGGTAAGACAGGTTCGCTGCCAGCGCGAACAGGCCCCAGGCAGGATCAAAGCCCAGCAGTACCGGCGGCAGGAAAAACAGGAACAGCCCGCTGAACGCATACAGCGTGCTCTGGCGGCCAGCGGTGGTGAAATTCATGTGCTCGGAGGCATGGTGCACCACATGGGTGGCCCAGAACCAGCGCACCTTGTGGGCGGTCACGTGGTAAACGTAGAACAGGAAGTCCACCATCAAAAACAACAGCGCAAAGGTCCACGGGGTGATGGCAATGTCCATCAGCCGGTAGCTGTACACCCAGTCCAGAATGGCGAACACGAACAAGGCATTCACCACCACCTCCAGCAGCACATAGCTGGCGCCCAGCGTCATGCTGGCAGCGGAATCCTTGAGGCTATAGATACCGGTGCCACGAAAGCGCCAGGCCTCGAGAACGATAGTCAGGCCGAACAGCGGCATCATGGCTACCAGCAGCAGCTCCTTGATGTCCGCGTTCTGGTA
>NZ_LWFX01001350.1:0-9290 GCF_001635175.1 Alcanivorax sp. HI0083
AATACTGCTGTCAGTGAAGCGGCTGAACTTTTCCAGTCGCGCCAGCGCAGCTTCCTGCTGCGCCTTACTCGGGTTTGCCATTAGATCTCCACGTACAGCTGGCCGTCTTCTTCGGTTACCGGCCAGGTTTGCAGGGCTTTCTCACCCCGCACCACATTCAGCATCTGCACCCCCGGCGGGAAATTCGCCCACTCGGAGACTTCACCGGTGCGGATATCAAACTTCGCCCGGTGCAGCGGACACTGCACACATTGGTCCTTGAGGATCTTGCCCTTGCCCAGTGAGGCAAACATGTGAGTGCAGCGGGCCTGGGTGGCGTAGAAGCCATCACTCAGGTGGTACACCACCAACTTGGTGTCCCCCGCCTTCATGGCACGGCTTTGTCCTTCCGGTAGATCCTGGCTGGCACAGAGTTCATAACGCATGGCGCTCTCCTTGCTGGCTGAAAAAAATCTGCTGGCTACGAAGCCCCTGTAGGAACGACGCGTAGCGAAGTAACGCACGTAGTTCCGTGCGGCCCGAAGGGTGAGCGTAGCGAATACACCTTCCAGGGGACGAACCTTGCACAGCAAGGCGACAAAGATTAACGCTACCCGTTATTCTTTCTGAAACCTGCCGAGCACTGAAATGCCTGATCGCCCTACGGGCGATTTCCTTGCTTCGCAAGGTTCGCGCCTCAAGATGCACTCCTACAGCGGCTTCGTCGAAACGCATTTTGTGGCTGCGCTTCGCTACTCCAGATACGTATACCCTGCCAGCCCCTCGCGTACCAGCTCGATAAAGCCTTCTTGCTCGGCATTATTCAAATGCGCCTGGCGGCAGTGCTGTTCCAGGGACGCCAGCAGCTTGTCGGTATCGTAGTTCACGTAGCGTAGCACCGAGCTCACCGTATCGCCGTGAATGGCGTGGTCGAGCACGATGTTGCCGTTGTCATCCACGTCCACATCCACGGAATCCGTATCGCCGAACAGGTTGTGCATGTCGCCGAGGATTTCCTGGTACGCGCCCACCATGAAAATACCCAGGTGGCCGTTGAGCTGTTCCGGCAGCGGCAAGGTGGCTTCCACGCCTTCGCCATCCACGAACTGGTCGATGCGGCCATCGGAATCGCAGGTAATGTCCTGAATCACCGCCCGGCGGGTAGCGGGTTTATCCAGACCGGACAGCGGCAGCACCGGGAAGACCTGGTTGATGCCCCACACATCCGGCACCGACTGGAACACGGAGAAGTTCACGAACAACTTGTCCGCCAGGGTTTCGTTGAGGCTGTCGAGCAGTTCGCGCTGCTGCTTGCGCAGCGGATTCAGACGACCGCGCAGGGCCAGCAGGCAATTGATATACAGCTGCTCGCCACGGGCGCGGGTGGCCAAGCCCAGATCCCCGGCAATATAACGCTGGTGAATGTCCTGCCAGGCGCCGGTCACTTCCGAAAAGCGCTCCAGCAGATTGCCCGGCTCACCGGCCAGGGCCTGTTGCAGTTCCCACAGTTGTTGCAACTCCGCCGCGTCATCTGCAGTGGGCGCCTCTACCGCCACCGACGCCATCTGCTCCTGATCGGTGATATTCACCAGCAACACCGCATGGTGGGCGGTCAGCGCCCGGCCGGATTCGGAAATGATGTTGGGCTCCGGCAACCCGTGCTGGGCGCACTGCTGCTGCAGGGTCTGCACGATATGGCGGGCATAGTCGCCCACCCCGTAGTTCATGGAGCAGTAGGAACGGGAGTGAGTACCTTCATAGTCCACCCCCAGGCCACCGCCCACATCCACGGTTTCCACCGCCGCGCCCAGGGCGCGCATCTCGGTGTAGTAACGGGCCGCTTCGCGCATGCCCGCTTTAATATCCTGGATATTGGCCACCTGTGAGCCCAGGTGGAAATGCAGCAGCTTCACGCAGTCCAGTCGCCCGGCGGCACGGCAATGCTCGATGGCCGCCATCAGCTGCGGCGCACTCAGGCCGAACTTGGACTTCTCACCCCCGGTGTTCTGCCAGTTGCCCTTGCTGATGCTCATCAGCCGCACCCGCAGGCCGATACGCGGCGACACGCCCAGCTCGTCTGCCAGCGCCAGCAGCGCCGGCAGCTCGGACATCTTCTCCACCACGATATGCACGCGGAAGCCCAGCTTCTCGCCCATCAGCGCCAGGCGCAGGTATTCCGCGTCCTTGTAGCCATTGCAGACAATAGTGTCGCCCGGGTTGGACAGCGCCAGCACGGCCAGCAGCTCCGGCTTGGAGCCCGCTTCCAGGCCCACTCGCTCGCCTTCATCACGAGCGCGCAGAATCTCGTGCACCACCCGGCGCTGCTGGTTCACCTTGATCGGGTACACCGGTGTGTAGTCGCCCTGATACTGGTGGCTATCGATGGCCTCCCGGAAAGCCCCGGCCAGCAGCTTCACCCGCTGGCGCAAAATCCCGGAAAAGCGCGCCAGCACCGGCGCCCGCAACCCGGCCGCCCGGCAACTTTCCAGCACCGCTTCCAGCGTGGCCTGGCCGCCCTGCTCGCCATTGGGCCGCACACACAGCTGGCCCAAGTGGTCGATACGGAAGTAGCTGTCGCCCCAGCGATCCACGTTATAGATGTCGCTGGCGGGCAAGGGAGAGTTGTCGGTCATTACGGGTCCTGAATAAAGGAGTTATCTGGGGGCATTATGCCTGCCGGGGCGCCGCACTCGCACCCCTTTTTCCTGCTTTACATGGGGGGCGCAGGCCTTACAATCCGGCTTTGAGAGGTAGCCCATTCGCGATGCGAGCATCGCTTCCCACAAAGACCATCCCCAGGGTGGCACCGGTTTTTGTGGGAAGTCATGCTTGCATGACGAAAGACGATCACTCCGCCCACACCATTCCACCGGACCCGCCCATGAGCAGCACCAAAAACAACTGGTTTTACGAGCACTTCGACACCGCCGGCACCGCCTTCGGCCTGCGCCTGAAACAGAAGCTGGAAGAAGTGCAAACCGAGTATCAGCACATCGAGATGTGGGAAACCGACACCTTCGGTTACCTGATGACCATCGATGGCGCCACCATGCTCTCCACCCGCGACAACTTCCTCTACCACGAGATGATGTCGCACCCGGTGCTGTTCAGCCACGCCAACCCCAAGCGCGTCATCATCATCGGCGGCGGCGACTGCGGCACCCTGCGTGAAGTGCTGCGCCACCCCAGCGTGGAAAAAGCCACCCAGATCGACATCGACGAAATGGTCACCCGCTACTCCGAGAAATACTTCCCGGAACTGTGCGAGTCCAACAACGACAGCCGCGCCGAACTGCTGTTCGAAGACGGCGTGCAATACATGCGCAACTGTGAAGACGGCAGCGTGGACGTGATCATCGTGGATTCCACCGACCCGGTGGGCCCGGCGGAAGGCCTGTTCAAGGCCGAGTTCTTCCGCGATTGCCACCGCGTGCTGGCCGACGGCGGCATCATCGTGCAGCAGTCCGAATCCCCGCTGCTGCACAGCGATACCATCATCAAGGATCTGCACGCCAACATGCGCGAAGCGGGTTTCACCAGCACCCAGACCCTGCCCTTCCCGCAGCCGGTGTATCCCAGCGGCTGGTGGAGCTGCACCCTGGCGGGCAAGAACACCGACGTGAGCGAATTCCGCGTAACGGATGCCACAGGCAAAGGATTTGAGACGAAGTATTATTCAGCGGCGATGCATAAGGGGGCGTTGGTTTTGCCGCCGTTTATGGAGAAGGCGATTAAGGGCTGAGTTGAAAGTTGAAAGTTGAAAGTTGAAAGTTGAAAGTTGAAAGTTGAAAGTTGAAAGTTGAAAGTTGAAAGTTGAAAGTTGAAAAAATAATGCCCTTGTCTTCGATGGAAGCAAGGGCATTTTTTATGAAGAAATCTTTTGGGAAATGGGAGACCTGCCCCGATCACTTCGGAGTCAGGACCTCCAGCCCCCATAACTCACCTGCATGCAATGAAGAAAGAATATTGATTCCAGAACCTCAGGTTTGTATTAAATTTCCTCCACTGGATTTGGAATATCCTCAGCAATTTCTTCACGGTTACAGTGCTTAAGAAAAAAATATAATGACGAATCGATTATCTTGAGAACTTTACCCCCTCTATCATAATCAACAAATGGAGGCTGTATTCCTTTTCCGATTTGATGCTGCGTAAGGTTATGGAGGAACTAACCCAAGTCACTGGAGCGCACGTCATCAGGCCTGTGGTGAATATTGCGTATCCCCTCTAAAAGATAACCTCGCGTCATTCCGCGCTGAATATTTTCAAAATCTTCAGTTAGCAGCAACCTGATGAAATAGTATGGGTATGCAAGTGATGGCTTACCGCTTTGCGCACTGACTCGAACGCGTATATCCACAAAAGACTCAAAATTTCTAATGTGTCTTACACCATACTCTTCAGCTTTTTTTGTCATTGCTTGTTCTAGATACTCTTCCTTAATTAAAACAGTTTCACCAGATGTAGAATTTATTCCGGCGAATTGGCAGCATAGCTTGCAAATCTCTTGAACCACTCCAATGCTATCGAAAGACTCATCTACAAGCCTCTCCTTGACATGATAAAAATCGACATTAAGGAGTTTTTCTCCCATTGCTATTACTTTATAAAAGTCTTCTTTCTCCCATGGCTCAACAGCGACTTCAGTGACACGATCCAGCAAATCCCCATTAAACTGGACAAGCCTATTCGCTTCTCTCCATATCCCCAATACAACAAATATATAATGGTGATCTTGAAAAATTCGCAAATCATATGCGAGCGTTTTCTGTACCTCATGCGGCAAGTAGTGAAAATTCTCCAAAACAATAAATTTATTAAAATCATTGGCCTTTAATAGCTCGGAGACATCTTGAGCCAAAGTGAGATTATACTCGACATGCGACTCAGTTTTGCTTGTTCTAGCGCTTGCCTTATCCTGCATCTCTCCCGAAGCTTTGGCACCGCCAACGAAAGGTATCTTGACGCGAAAACTACCTCCGATCTTACCGCCGTGCTCATATCCCGAGTCAGCAGTTTCCGACTCAATGAATGTAACACCTATTTGACGCAATACAGATTTATATATGTCTACCGGGGTGGTTTGCGGCGAGCACTCTACTTTTATATATTGATCTTCATCAAGATGCTTTAATATAAGAGATGTCTTACCTTGCTTGGATGAACCATAGACAATTACTTCATTCCCACTCTTCAAAGCATCTTTGAAACGAGAGTCTACGTCCTCTCTTTCGATATAGGATTTTATAAGCTTGCTTCTCACACCAAAGACATCAACGACTTGATGCATAAACTACCTCTCCTCAAATTAACAGCATATCCAGTTGCAGATGCCACATATCACTTTTCTGTATATCCCCGATTCGCTTCCAACCGACAATCAACCCAAACCCTATCAAATTAGCGTCCTGGGCTATGGCTAAGAACAAATCTCACCTTAAATCTTATTGGGCTCCCGTAAGGGTTAGACCCTCCAGTTATCACAATTCATTCGCACTCAATGTGGAACGGAAGATCTGCTCCTCAACTCTGCTTCTTATTAGACCTAGCGCCGAAGAACTCGGTCTATATCGACAAGTTTCTTGCTGTTACTCTTGAGCTGGTCGTACAGCTCGTTTAATAGCTCTTGAGCTTCTTCGGCCAGCACCTCTCGGTCTTCTCTCTTCCGTGTTGAAACAAGCTTCTTAATTCGGTTGGTGATAGCGCGCTTCTTACCAAGAATGCTGGCATCACTCACTTCCCAGTAAATTTCCCAATAGTCATATTGCTTATACTTCTGGGCCAGCTTAGAAATGGTGCTGCCATTCCTAAGTGCTTCGTTCATTTCATCAAGTTCGTGCTTTTTAATTGGCATGATGCCCCCAAGTTTTTGGATTTATAACAGAGTATTCGAGATTGGGGTCAAGTATTGCCCCATGCGCAGAATCAAAGAGGAGATGCAATTGCAAAAGCCAGCCCCAGGCCAGCATAAAGATAACCAGACAGGCATCCCTTCCCCCGATTCGCTTTCGCAGGCCATGCCACCCTGGCTGGCCGATTGTTATTTGTGATCCAGTTCCGAATCTACACAATCCACCCGCACAAATAAATGCACATGGGGAAAAGTCTGTTTACGGCCGGCCCTCGGCCTTGTCAGCGGCGGCGAAGTGGGCCATTTGGTCGGCGTGGGCCTTGATAAAGGCCGGGCGGGCGGTGGCGCGGGCGATGTAGGCTCGGCAGGCCGGGTGATCTGCCAGGCCGTCGAAGCGGTCGACCAGGCGCAGTACGTCGACCATGAGAATGTCGGCAACAGAGAAAGTGTCGGTGAGCCATTCGCGGCCGGTGAGTGTGGCTTCCATATGCTGGAGACGGGCGGCGAGGAAGGCGTCCAGGTGTTGTCGGCCCGGGGTTGGCTGGTTATCGCCGGCGAACTGGTAGAGGGACCAGGGCAGGCTGGCGGCTTCCACGGAGTTGAGGGCAGCGAAGAGCCAACTAATGACGGCGCTGCGGGCGCTCGGGTCTGCTGGCATCAGCGATGCACTGCGTTCTGCCAGATGCAGGAGGATGGCACCGCTTTCGAACAATGAGAGATCGCCATCGGTGAGCCAGGGCACCTGCCCGAAGGGCTGATGCGCAAAGTGATCGGCTCCCCGTTCGTGAAACGGAACCCTCTGCACCTGATACGGCAACCCGGCCTCTTCCAGCGCCCAGCGCACGCGCAGGTCACGCACGTAACCCCGTGGCATGTCGGGCACCCAGTCATAGGTGGTAAGGACAAGATCCGTCATAGCGCGCTCCCTCGCGTTAGTCTCTTTTCAAGACCCTGAATCTACACAAGATCGCAGCGCAACACACATAGCAAACACGCCTGCCCATCACGAAAAGACAAAAGCCCGGAACACGTCACACGCGCCCGGGCTTTTGTCTTTTCCTTGTAGCTCGTAGCTCGTAGCTATTCTTTAACTTCTTCCTCCACAAAATCGAGCCGGTCCTGCCCGAAGAACATTTCATTGCCCACGAACATGGTTGGCGCGCCGAATACGCCGCGCTTGATGGCGGCCTCGGTGTTGGCTTTGAGCTGCTCTTTCACTTCGTCGCTGGCGGCCTTGTCCAGCCAGGCCTGTGCATCCAGGCCGGCGGCGGTAAGGACGCGGGTGATTTCTTCCGGCTCGGAGAGTTTGCAGGGCTCGCGCCACATGGCGTTGTAGAGGGCGGTGATCACGGCATCCTGTTCCGGGGTGCCGATGGCGGCGGTGATAATGCGCATGGGGGTGATGGTGTTCACCGGGAAGTGCGGGTTCATGGTGAGCGGCACCTGGTAGCGCGCCGAGTAGCGAGCCAGGTCGCGCATCATGTACATGCCCTTGGCGGGCACGGCACCGGGCGGGTTGTTGCCAGTGGCCTTGAAGATGCCGCCCAGCAAGACGGGGACGTAGACCAGTTCAGCGCCGGTGCGCTCGCACAGGGCGGGGAGTTGGCTCCAGGCCAGGTAGGCGGTGGGGCTGCCCACGTCGAAGAGGAATTCGATTTTTTGGGTCATGGGTTGGTCCTTTCTGATTGTCATGTAGGAGCGACGCTCTCTGTGCACTGCGGGTACGCGGCGCGATGGGCGGAGTTAAAAGTTCAAAGTTCAAAGTTCAAAAGCGCGAGAAGAATCACCATGTTCTTTTATACCGTGCCCGCGCTTCAAACGGTTTGAGCGCGAAGCCAAGGCCTTTGAGTGATCTTGGGCGGACTTCGCGTTTTAACTTTGAACTTTCAACTTGTAACTGCTTTTTGTTGCGTGCTGCGTCTCTTAAAACGTTTCCATCCACGGGCGCAGGTCGATTTCGTGGGTCCAGGCGTCGCGGGGTTGTTGGTGGAGCATCCAGTAGGTGTCGGCGATGTGTTCCGGGTTGAGAATGCCAGCCTGTTCTTTCTGGGCATACTTGGCCGGGAAGTTATCGCGGATGAACGCCGTGTCGATGGCGCCATCGATGATCGGGTGGACCACATGAATGCCTTCCGGACCCAACTCCCGGGCCATACTTTGCGCCAACGCGCGCAGGGCAAACTTGGCACCGGCGAAGGCGGAGAAACCCTTGCCGCCGCGCAATGAAGCGGTAGCGCCGGTGAAGATAATGGTGCCCTTGTTGCGCGGCACCATCACCCGGGCGGCTTCGCGGCCCGCCAGGAAACCGGCGAAGGCGGCCATCTCCCAGACCTTGCGGTACACCCGGGCGGTGGTTTCGCGGATGGAGAAGAACACGTTGGCGCCGATGTTGAACACCACCACTTCCACCGGGCCTACCTCGCTTTCGATGGTGTCGAACAGCGCCACCATCTGCTCTTCATCGCGGGCATCGCAACCAAACGGGCGCGCCTTGCCGCCCGCCTGCTCGATCTCCTGCACCAGCGGTGCCAGCGCGTCTTCCGTGCGGCGGGTGACGCAGACGGTGTAGCCTTCGCGGGCAAAGCGTTTGGCGATGGCGCCACCGGTGGCATCGCCGGCACCGATTACCACTACGGCGGATTCTGGCATGGGGCCTCCTGTTCTTCATCAAGGCAAGAAGTAAGTTCCAATTAGGAACTGATAGTCGGTTCTTTTTGGGAACCCGTCAAGCGGGTATGATCAGAAAATGTTCCCGGAGGTTTNCTATGCGCTGGCAAGACATCGACCAACAGCCCTGCTCACTGGCCCGTTCGCTGGCCATTATTGGCGATAACTGGACGCTGCTGGTGCTGCGCGAC
Source organism: Alcanivorax sp. HI0083 (assembly GCF_001635175.1). NCBI lineage: Bacteria > Pseudomonadati > Pseudomonadota > Gammaproteobacteria > Oceanospirillales > Alcanivoracaceae > Alcanivorax > Alcanivorax sp. HI0083. The sequence continues at coordinate 8,689 of NZ_LWFX01001350.1, forward strand.
TGCTTTCTCGGCGTGCGCCGTTTTGATGATTTCCAGCAACGGCTGGGCGTCACCCGCCATGTGCTCAGCGACCGGCTGCGCAAGCTCGCCGAGGGCGGAGTGCTGGAAAAAGTCGCCTACCAGGAACGCCCCCTGCGCCACGAATACCGGCTGACCACCATGGGCCGCGACCTCTACCCGGTGATTGCCCACCTGGCCCAGTGGGGCGACAAATACCTGGCCGACGAAGCCGGCCCGCCGCTGGTGCGCGTGCACCGCCAATGCGGCGAACCGCTGGAGGCCAAACTGCAATGCGGCCATTGCGGTGAGAGCGTGGAGCCCAGGGATATTCGGCTGGAAGAGAACCCGCACTGGGCCGGGGCATTGTTGCCGACCAAAGCGGGTTAGAGGCTTTGTCGGATTACGTCCTCCGGACTAATACGACCTTGTGTCTCTCCGGCGGAAGGATTTGCTACCCTTCCGCCACTGCTGGCGGGCAACCCGTATTCGACCTGAGGCCCTGAGCCTGTGATGTAGATAGGTCCCGCCAGCATTTCTCTCAAAACTTGAACGGTATCCGAGCCCTTCGTTGACCGGATGAGGCTGCACGAACAAGGAGAAGT
>NZ_LWFX01001351.1:0-5690 GCF_001635175.1 Alcanivorax sp. HI0083
CTGTGCAGCCGGCGAAGGCTGTGGCGCCGCCACCTGTGCCAGACGCTTGCCATAACGGGCCCGGGCCGGGGCGTCTGCTGGCGGCTGCTCGGTGCCGAGGATATCCATCAAGGGCGCTCGGAAACGGATTGTCACCTGCTCCCCCTCCACCACCACGGCCGCCTCGGCCAGGCCATGCTGGTGCACCTCTGCGGCGGTGGCAGACAAACTGAACGACAGCAGCAAGCAGGCCAGACTGTTACGTTGCCAACGAGTTGTCATGATTTACCTCGCAGTCTTTACAGCCCCGGATGTTACCGACATGGGTAACCACCAGGCAGATTCCAATCAGCGTTGTCAGCAACGGCTCCCAAAGGCTGCCATGCATAACACTTTCAAAAACGGTAAGCAGACACAGGCCCGACAAGGCAAACACGCCGGGGAGCAGCACCGAAAGCCGGCGATGTCGACGGTAGCCCATGCCAATGGCAAGCAGGCTGACCGGGACAATGACAGCCAGCATGACCAGATGAAAGACTTCTTCAACATTGCCAAAAGCGGATAACAGCCCAATAGCAAAGAGCCCCGCCAGGCTGGCGACACAATGAATCATACAGAGACTGGACAGGCCGATGGCCAACGCGTCCAGACGAAAACGTTGCATTATCGTCTCCCGAAAAACGATTGTTTGTTTACGACGTCGCGCAATCCACGCAACGTCCATGCACTTCCAGCAGGGGCTCGCGCTGAATGACAAAACCCACTTCATCCAGTGTCTGCTGTAATGCGTCCACCGCCGCCCCCGCCATGGGGGTTTCCTGAACGCCGCCGCACTGATCACACAAAAGAAACACCGTTCCCCGGTGACCGTGCTGGCAAGTTATATGATCACAGGCCAGATACTGGTTAGTGGAGCTAAGCCGGTGGGCCAACCCTTGCTGAACCAGAAAATCCAGCGCTCGGTACATAGTGGGCGGCTGCGCGTTGCTCTGGTAACGAGCCTTGAACTGATCCAGCAGCTGATAGGCCGTTTGTGGACCACCCTGCTCCAGCATCAATGACATGACCTGCTTGCGCTGAGGCGTCAACCGCACGCCCTGCTTGCGACATTGCTGCTCAGCGCTGTTAAGAATCTGCTCGGTACGAGTCACTGCCATGTTTTCAGCCTAGATATCCAGAGTGACCAACAAACGTTGCTGGCCGGGAGACATGGGCGGGGACCGATGGACCACGCCCGCTCCCGGATTATCCCGCCATGTCTCTCCTTTGAACAGGGCCACCTGCCCTGCTTCCAACTGCTCCACGTGTTGTTGCTGGTAAAGCGCATTCTGGTCACAGCCAGGCGCTAAAAGCTGGTCCGACACACGTGAGGAGGGCAACCACTGGCTGCCCGCCCCGCCATAGGTGCACAGCATGCGAACCGGAATCCGGTCCACGTGAAAACGAGGGCACATGGGTTTGCGCAACGCCGTCACCCGCAACCCGACGCCACCAACCCCGAACAGACAGGCAACCATATCGGCTAACAAGAACAGGTCCTCTCTCAAGGGGGCATAGGTTTCGTGCGGCAGGGACCGCAGCAGGGCCGCTTCCAGCTGAGTGATGTCCAACCAGCTTTTCACCGCCAGCCGTTGCTCGCAGGCCAGGGCCACCACATCCTGCCCCACCGGGCTGGGCCGGTCCCACACAGCCACTTGCACATCATCCTCGAAGATATCCGCGAGCACAGTCACCTCCGGTGCGCCTTGCCAGCCTGGCGGCGTGGCGGTGACCGTTTGAGCTTGCATCACCCTGCCACCTCCCACTGCGGGAACGGATCGTCCAGCTGCTCCCACAGCGCCTTGCCCTGAAGCATTTCCGCTTCCGTCAGCAAGCAGGCGTCCAGTGCCTTGCGGGTTTCCTCCGGCTGCAGGTTATGGCCGATAAACACCAGTTCCTGGCGCATGTCGCCAAAAGGTTCTTGCCATTTCTCCATGATCAGCGCGCGGTATTCTTCATCGCTGGGCCAGTGTTGCTCCGGCACGGTTTTCCAGAACATGCCGGCCGGGCCATGGTGAACAATGTCACCGGCCTGGCTCCAGCTACCTGCAAAGTGGGGGCGGCTGGCCAGCCAAAAAAAGCCTTTGGAGCGCAACAAGGTTCCCAGCGGCCAAGGCTGCTGCAAAAAGTTCCAGAATCGTTGTGGGTGGAACGGACGCCGGGCTTCATAGGTGAAACTGCTAATGCCGTATTCCTCGGTTTCAGGCAAATGCTCGCCCCGCATTTCCTTTAACCACCCCGGCGCCTGCTGGGCCTTTTCAAAGTCAAACCGCCCTGTATTGAGCACCGCTTCCAGCGGCACCATGCCGTGGCGAATGGGCAAAATCCGGGCATCCGGGTTCAACAGCCGCAAAGTTGCCTGCAACACCTCCAGTTCCTTTTCTGTGACCAAATCCGTCTTGCTGATCAACAGCACATCGCAGAATTCCACTTGCTCCACCAGCAGATCCACCACATTACGAAGATCTTCATCACCAAGGTTTTCCTGCTCCTGCTGAAGCGTGCGGGTACTTCGATAGTCCCGCAGGAAATTAACCGCATCGACCACCGTAACCATAGTGTCCAAACGGGCAACGGAGGACAGCCCTTCCCCGTTTTCATCTTCAAACGTAAAGGTCTCTGCCACGGGCAAGGGTTCAGAAATCCCGGTGGACTCAATCACCAGATAGTCGAAAGAACCTTCCCGAGCCAGGCGATTCACTTCCACCAACAGGTCCTCGCGCAATGTGCAGCAGATGCAGCCATTGCTCATTTCCACCAGTTTCTCTTCCGACCGGTTCAGCGAAACGTTCTGATTGACCAGTGCCGCATCAATGTTGATTTCACTCATGTCGTTGACGATAACGGCAACGCGCAGGCCGCTTCGGTTGTTGAGAATATGGTTGAGGACAGTGGTCTTCCCGGCGCCGAGAAACCCTGACAGCACGGTAACGGGAAGCTGGCGAATGGGGCTGGCTTGCTGACTTGTCATGTTTCTATCCTGTTCGTTGATGAGCATAGTGGCGTTCATTCTGTTCAAGGCGAGCCTTCACCTCGGCACAGTATTCCGTGGTAGGACGGGCCAGCAGCCGCGGCAGACCAATGGGCTCACCGCTGATTTTGCAGTAACCGTAATCCCCGCTTTCCAGCCGCCTCAGGGCAGCACGAATTTTCCCCAGCAAAGCTTGTTCGCGGGCCATAAAGCGTAGCTGATGGCGGCAGCTCTCCTCCTCGACAGCGGCGTCCAATGGGTCTGCCTGGGTCGGTGTATGCAAATTATTTCTGGCGCTGCCGATGTGTTGTTCGCAATCGTGAGCCAGGACAACAAGACGGTTGCGGAAAAACGCCCGCTGGCTGGTGTTCATATATTGCGACGGCGTCATCGCCAACAGCGTTTTCTCACTGATGATACGAGGCATGATGCCCTCCTTGTTTTGTTATGTTATAACATTACATTAATCATCAACAACCCTTGCGGAGTAGTACCCATGCACTTTCCCCTGCCCGGCTCCTATACCGAGTGGCGACACTGCATCACCGAAATATGCGGGATTCCTCTTGGTGAGGCCTTTATCCGCGAAAGGCTGAGCGCTCTGGACAACGACAATGACCACATGACCCGCAAGTTCATCGAGCTTTACGGCCGCAAACACTGGGAACAAACAAAGGAGTGGTTTAACCGGGCACTGAACGAGCAAGGAGTAAAGAATGATCCGAAGAAACCCTAATGGTGACCTGCCGGCCATTCATTCGAACGCCTTTATCGACCCTACCGCCATCATCTGCGGCAAAGTCATCGTTGACCGCCATGTCTTTATCGGCCCCTATGCCGTGATTCGAGCCGACGAGACAGATGATCATGGCAATCTTCACCCCATCCATATTGGCGAAGGCACCAACATTCAGGATGGTGTGGTTATGCACTCCAAGGACGGAGGGCCTATCTCCATAGGAAAACACACCTCTATTGCCCATCGCGCCATTGTGCACGGCCCCTGCCAGGTCGGAGACAGGGTTTTCGTGGGATTCAACAGCGTACTGTTCAACTGCACCATCGGCGATGGCTGCGCCATTCGCCACAATGCGGTTATCGACGGCATGACGCTCCCCGCGAACTTCTATATCCCGTCCACCAGCCGCATTGGCCCTGACACAGACATCACCCGCATTCCCCGGGTCAGTCAGGACATCACCGCGTTTTCAGAAAGCGTGTCCGACACCAATCAACAACTCGTGCAGGGCTATAAAAGGATTCAGAATGAACTATAACGATAGCCCAAGCCTGTTAATTAAAGGCGCGACAGTCCTGTTACCTGGTGGCCCTGAAGAAACGGATGTGGCATGTCGCGACGGGCGCATTGTTGCCATTGGCGAGCCCTTCAAGGCCGACACCACCCTCCACGCCCGTGGCTTGCATCTCCTGCCCGGCGCCGTGGATTCCCAAGTCCACTTCCGCGAGCCCGGCATGACCCACAAGGAAACGCTGGAAGCGGGCACTCGCGGGGCAGTGCTCGGCGGCATCACCAGTGTTTTCGAAATGCCGAACACCCAGCCCTTGACGCTCCATGCCGAGGACCTGCAGGCCAAGATCGCTATTGCCGAACAGGATGCCTGGTGTAATTACGCGTTCTATATCGGCGGCTCCGCCGCCAATGCCGAGCAGCTGGCAGAGCTGGAATGCTTGCCCGCCTGTAGTGGCGTGAAGATCTTCATGGGCAGTTCATTCGGCGATTTACTCGCCGACAGCGACAACGTGTTGCGCAACATACTCCGTCATGGCCGCCGGCGGGTGGCCATTCATGCTGAAGACGAAGCCCGCCTGCGGGCCCGTCGTCACCTTGCCGAAACGGCCGCCAATCCCATTGCCCACCCTGTCTGGCGAGATGAGGACAGCGCCCTGTTAGCCACCAGGCGCATTGTGGCACTGGCAGCGGAAGCAGGTCGCCCGTTGCATGTCCTGCATATCTCTACCGCCGAAGAAATGGCTTTTCTGCAGCAGCATAAATCCCGGGTTTCGGTAGAGGTTTTACCCCAGCATCTCACCCTATCGGCACCGCAATGCTACGAACGATTGGGCACGCTGGCACAGATGAACCCTCCGATTCGAGACCAGCGCCATCAGGATGCGCTCTGGAAGGCCGTGAGAAACGGTATAGTGGATGTCATCGGCAGTGACCACGCCCCGCATACCCGGGAAGAGAAACAGCGACCGTATCCGGACTCCCCCAGCGGCATGACCGGCACCCAGACGCTGTTGCCCTTGATGCTCAATCACGTTAATCAGGGACGGCTCAGCCTGTCTCGGTTAGTGGACATGGTGTGCGCAGGGCCCGCCCAACTGTTCGGCATGGCGGGCAAGGGCCGCATTGCTGTGGGCTACGATGCAGACCTGACGCTGGTGGACATGCAACGTAAACAAGCGGTGGATGACCGCAAGCTGGCATCGCCTTCAGGCTGGAGCGCCTACGACGGGATGATGCTGCAGGGCTGGCCTTCGGTAACCATCATTGGCGGGCAAATTGTCATGACCGACGAAGAAGCCATCGGCATGCCCAGCGGAAAGCCGATCCACTTTCTCTCAAGCACTCAGCCTGCGGAACCGAACCGTGCCTGACGCCAAGGGAGCAAAGGGAGCAAAGGGAGCCACTCACGGAGATTCAGCCAACAGCTCATCAAAATGACGAATGACCCGG
>NZ_LWFX01001352.1:0-12449 GCF_001635175.1 Alcanivorax sp. HI0083
TCTCCGCCTGCTGATCCCGTACCGCCCGGTGCAGACAGCGCCGCCACGCCTGCCACGGCAGCTGCTCCCGCTCGGTCACCCCACCGGCAAAATTGAAACGCCGGGCGGGCCCGTTCCCCCACACTGGCTGCGTCATCCAGTGGGGCCCGGGGCTAACACCTGCCGGCAATAACGACACCGGCTCACTGGCAGGCAAACGGGCCACAAAGGTACCGCTGCCCGGCCGGGCACAAAGAAACCCTTCCGCAATCAGCCGCTCATACGCCTGCACCACCAGCTGCCGCGACAATCCCAGTTCACGGCACAACACCCGGCTTGGTGGCATCCGCTCCCCCTCCTGCAGGCGACCATCCTGCATGGCCTGACGTAGCTCACGGTAAAGCTGGGCCTGCAACGCCCCTTCGCCATTCAGCACCAGATGCAACTGCAAATTGGTCTCCTTAATAATAGAAAACTGGTCCTTTTTACCAAACCGGACAGCGGTAGATTAGCACTCGGATGAACTGTTTCCATCAAAAGGCAAAGCCCAATGATCAACAAAAAACGAATAGTGAGAATCACGATACTGATTGTCGTGGCGCTGTATTCATTACCTTCCATTGCCGCAGACCAGCGCATTGGGATTCTGGTTTATGACAAGGTGCTGACCAGTGATGTCACGGCACCAGCTGAAGTGTTTGGAGTCGCGACAAGAGAGTCGTGGTTTTCAGACTATGAAGTGCTGTTGATCGGCGTGGAGAAAGACGCCGCCGTTGTCACTACCGAGGAAGGGATACGCTTGACGGTCGACAACACCATTTACGACAGTCCCAAACTGGATGCACTGATCGTCACCAGCTCCTATGTCATGGACTCGCTGTTTAAAAACGCTGATCTGACAACATTTCTTACCGAACAGGCAAAAACCGCGTCATGGCTGGCCAGCAATTGCTCCGGGGCGTTTTTGTACGCCCACGCCGGCTTGCTGGATGGCTACACCGCTACCACCTGGGCAGGTGGCGAACCCCGGTTACAGCGAGAGTTCCCCAGCATCAATGTGATCGAAGACCGCAATGTTGTCGTTGATCGCAACCGGATATCCAGCAACGGAGGCATCCCGTCCTACCAGGGCGCACTGGTCTTGCTGGCGCAGATGAGCAGCAAGAGAAAGGCCAGGGAAGTGTTTGAAACCATCCAGCTAAACCGCCTGATCCCCTGGACCGAGATCACCCGCTATTTACCTGAAAAGTGACAAAAGGACGGCATCATCATGAAAGCCCGATTCAATTACTACACCGCCTCACCGGACACCATGAAAGCCATGTTCAACACCCAGGCCGTCATCGACGCCACCGGGCTGGATAAGCGACTGATCGCCCTGGTGGAACTGCGGGCATCACAGATCAACGGCTGCGCCTTTTGCATGCACATGCACGCCGCCCAAGCACGTAAACTGGGGGAGGACAACGCACGCATAGATACTGTCGCTGGCTGGCGCGATACCGACTGGTTCAGCGAACGAGAGCAAGCAGCCCTGGGCTGGACCGAATACCTGACCCGCCTCAGCCAGGGCGGCGATGGTGACGCCGCCTATGCAGCTCTGGCGGAACACTTCAGCGAAAAAGAACGCAGTGACCTGAGCTACGTGATCGGCGTTATCAATATGTGGAACCGTTTCAGCGTCGGCTTCCAGACGCACCCGGAGTAACAACGGTTTTCACTGCCACAGGCCCATGGCATGCTTCGAATCATATTCGATCCGGAGCCTGCCATGCGCACTGTCATTATCACCATGCTATCCAGCCTTGCCCTCAGCGCCTGCGCGGACACCACCGCCACCCTGGAGCCACAGACCGACAACAGCATTACCGCCACCGCAATCACCGGTGGCCTGCATCACCCCTGGTCACTGGCGTTTGTCTCAGACAACGAATGGCTGATTACGGAACGGCGTGGCACCCTGCGACGGGTTGTGGATGGCGAACTGCAAGACGCCAATGTGGAGGGCGTACCGGACGTGGTGGCCTCCGGACAGGGCGGGTTGTTCGATGTGCTGCCCCACCCGGACTTCGCCGAGAACCGGCGCCTGTACCTGAGCTATGCCAGACCCTGCGGCGACGAGGGCGGCACCACCGCAGTGGGCTACGGCACCTATAAAGCCGGCACCCTGAGCGACTTCCGTACCATTTATACGGCGGAGAAATCCTGCACCAATACCGGCAAGCATTTTGGTGGTCGCATCCTGTTCGATAATGACGGCTACCTGTTTATGACCATTGGCGACCGCGGGCAACGCGAGCGCGCCCAGAATACGCAAGACCCCGCCGGCAGCGTTCTGCGCCTGCACGACGATGGCCGCATCCCGGAAGACAATCCACTGGTGGGTCAGGCCGACCAGGCCACCGAGATCTGGAGCTGGGGCCACCGCAATCCCCAGGGCCTGGCCCTGCACCCGCAGACCGGCAAACCCTGGCTCAATGAACATGGCCCCCGCGGTGGCGACGAGATCAATGTGGTAAAACCCGGCGTCAATTATGGCTGGCCGGTGATTNCCTATGGCCGGGAATATTACGGCCCCGGCATTGGCGACACCGAGAAAAAAGGCTACGCCCAGCCCTTGCTGCACTGGACCCCCTCCATCGCTCCGGCCGGCATGGCCTTCATTACCAGCGACCGTTACCCCGGCTGGCAAGGCCACACCGCTAACGGTGCACTCAAGTTGCAGCATCTGAACATGGTGGCGTTTGACGGGCAGCAGCCAATCAGTGAAACCCGGCTGCTGGGGGACCGTGAACAGCGAATCCGCGATGTCCGTCAGGGGCCGGACGGTTACCTGTACCTGCTCACCGACAGCAACAAGGGGCAGCTGCTGAAACTGAACCCGGCAGAGTAGTGACAAAGCGCTGATTAGCGCGACTGTCTCGCACTCAACGCAGGATGCCTTGACGCTCAAAGCCCCCCTGGTGACCACAACGCCACCCCTTCTTCAGCGCAGAGCCTCACCCCCGGGGGAACCGGGGGCCGGCTTCCCCCCAACAGCAAACTGGCCAGGCAAAACGCAAATCCCCCCCAAAAAAGCCACTGAGCTACGCCGCACCCGGTGACCCCGCCATCAGCCTTGCCACCACAAACGTTTCCGGCCAGAGGCAGATTACAGTCCGTCACAAAAGCCCCTGCATCTTTCACGCTTGGGCACCAAGGTACCCACAGATTTGCACTGCCATCTCACCTACGCTGATACATCTATAAAAAAATGTCTCGCTCCACGGCGAGCCGCCACCATAACAACACAGGGACCGCACCATGCCCGCTTCATCCTCAGCGCGCCTGAATGGCCGCACTCTGATCGTCATTCTCCTTGGCCTGGCACTGCAACTGACCGCCTGCGGCGGAGGTAGCGGCAGCGCCCCGACCGTTGCCAATGCATCCAACACCCCCAACGCCAACACCGGCGGCGACAGCGATGACGATACCGATAACGATGCTGGCGAGGATGTGAGCACACCGGTGAACCTGGCCTGGAGCGAGCCCTACCAGCGCGACGAGGAATACCCGAACACGGTCAACCTGCCCCAGCAGCTGATCACCATGCGCGACGGCATTCGTCTGGCGGCCACCGTCACCCTGCCAGCGGACGAAAACGGCAATGCCATCGACGGCCCCTTCCCGGTGATCGCCACCTTCACCGGCTACAACCAGTTCCTGTCCAGCAGCCTGATTGCCGACCTGGACCTGGTGAAACACGGCTATGCCTATATCAATGTGGATATGCGCGGCACCGGTGCCTCGGAGGGCAGCTGGCAGGCCTTCAGCCAGGTGGATCAGGACGATATGGCCGAGCTGGTGGAGTACATCAAGACACAGCCCTGGAGTAACGGCCGGATCGGCATGAATGGCCCCTCCTACATGGGCATCACCGGTCTGCTCACCGGCGCCCAGGAAGACCCGGCCGTGCAGGCGATTTTTGCCGTGGTGCCCATGGGCGACGCCTACCGGGACATCGTGTTCTCCGGGGGCCAGGTCAACGCCGGCTTTATTCCCCTGTGGATGGCGCTGGTCACCGGGCTGGGCGTTATCCCCTCCTCCGTGGGCTTCGAGAATGGCGATCCTGCCTACAGCCTCACCACCCTGCTTCAGCACCTGGAAGGTGCTCTGGTGGATTTCCAGGTGCCGGTGATTGCCGGAGCCCTGATTGGTGATGAGAACCGCTTCGACACCGAGTTCTGGCGTATCCGCTCACCGCTGGAACAGATCGACAAGATCAGTGCGCCCACCTTCGTGGTCGGCGGGCTAAACGATATTTTCCAGCGCGGCGAGCCGCTGATTTATGAAGGGCTCAAGGACCACACCACCGCCAAACTGCTGATCGGTCCCTGGCAGCACCTGGACGGCTCATCCGGTGCCGGCCTGCCCGCGGATGGTGTGCCGGACCTGGACAGCCTGCGCCTGGCCTGGTTTGACCATTACCTGAAAGATATCGACACCGGCGCCCCGTCCTACCCGCCGGTCACCCAGTACTACACCGGTGCCGAACGCTATGTCACCGCCGCCGACTGGCCACACCCCCAGGCCAAAGCGGAAACCTTCTACCTGCACGGCCAGTTCGGTCTGCCGTTGTTTGGCAAGATCAGCGGGGACGCTCCCACCAGCAACAAGCAGACCAGCCTGCTGCAGACGCCGGTCAATGGCCTGTGCTCCGCCAGCGCCAGCCAGTGGACTGCCGGCGTGCTCGGCCTGATCCTGCCGCCCTGCTCGGCACAGGACAACGTGGTCAACCTGCTGGAAGCGGTGTACACCAGCGAGCCGCTGGAAGAAGACATGGCCATCAACGGCCCGATCACCGGGCAGATCTGGGCGTCCACCACCGCCCTGGATACCAATGTCACCGTGCGGGTCAGCGTGGTGGGCGACAACGGCATTGCCCGGCCATTGACCCACGGCATTCAGATGGCGTCCATGAGTGCCTTTGATGCCAGCAAATCGCGTTTCATGAACGGCAAACTGATCCAGCCCTGGCACCCGTTTAGCGCAGAATCAAAACGTAGCATCAGCCCGCTGACCGCCTTCCGGGCCGATGTGGAAGTGTTCCCCACCAGCGCCCTGATCAAGGCCGGGGAAAAGCTGCGCATCAGCGTGGGCACCAGTGACCTGCCCCATGGCCTGAGCCCGATCCCCGACCTGCTCACCAGCCTGCTGGGCGCCATGACCATTTACAGCGCCCCGGCCATGCCATCGCGGGTGAATATTCCGCTGGTGCCAACCAGCGCCCTGTGACGCCACACCGCCTCTCCACCCTGCTCGGGCAAGAGGGGCGGTTATTCATGCTGCAAAATATTCAACAGCCGACCGAACGGGTCACGTACATAGAAGCGTCGTACGCCCCAGGGCTCACTCACCGGCCCGTATTCCACCGGCACTCCCGCTTGCTGCATCCGCCTCAATGCCTCGTCCAGATCATCCACTTCAATGGACAGGTCCGGCACCGCTGTGTTTGAACCACCCTGGGAGCCAAAACTCAGCTGCACCGTCATGGTTTCTGCCGAGCCATAGGTCTGGAACCAGCCATGGTCCATAATCCGGTCCAGGCCAAGAATCTCGCCATAGAAGGCCTGCGCCTTGCCCAGATCGTCCGTGGCCACATTGGCCATGATGCGTGTCACCTTCATCGTTACCCCTGTCATTCTTTCTTCATTCTTGCTGCATTGTTCTTGCTGGCGTTTTCTTGCCTGCTCCAGGCACTAAACCATTCTTTCGCATGCTAGAATGAACCCTGTTCAATATCGACAGTCTCATCCCATCCGTCACAGACCTGCCCGCTGCCTTCATCCAGGAACCCTTATGTCCTCCGACTCCAGTCGCTTGCTTCGCCTTTCCCTCGCTCTGGCTCTGGGGGGCTTTGGCATTGGCAGTGGCGAGTTCGTCATTATGGGACTGATGCAGCGCGTGGCCACCGACCTGCAAGTCCCGGTGCCGGATGTGGGCTATGCCATCAGCAGTTATGCGCTGGGGGTGGTGGTCGGTGCACCGCTGATTTCCGCTCTGGCGGCCCGGGTGCCCCGGCGAGGACTGTTGATCACCCTGATGCTGGTGTTTGCCGTGGGCAACATGGCCAGCGCCCTGGCCACGGATTTCTGGACCTTCGTGGCCCTGCGCTTTCTGGCCGGGCTGCCCCATGGGGCCTACTTTGGTGTCGCCGCCCTGGTGGCAGCCTCCGCCGTGCCCTATCACATGCGTGCCCGCGCCGTCGCTCGGGTGATGAGCGGGCTGACCATTGCCATCGTGGTTGGCGCGCCCCTGGCCACCTGGGCCGGCAATCTGTTCGGCTGGGAAGTGGCCTTTATCGGCGTGGGCGTGATTGCCCTGTGCACCGCCCTGTTAATCCGCCTGTGGGTACCCGCCCAGGCGCCGGACCCGAACGCCAGCCCACGTCGCGAATTGTCCGCGCTGGTCAAACAGCGGGTGCTGTTCACCCTGGGGGTCGCCAGCATCGGTTTCGGCGGCATGTTTTCGGTGTTCAGCTATGTGATGCCCACCCTCACCGAGCAATCCGGCATGGCGGAAAGCTGGGGCCCCATGGTGCTGATGATCTTCGGCATCGGCACCATCATCGGTAACTTTGCCGGTGCCCGCGCAGCAGACGGCAACTTGCTGCGTGCCATACCGCGTATTCTGATCTGGTGTGCGCTGATTCAGGCCGGCTTTTACTTTGCCGCCGATTGGCCCTTGCCCGCCATCCTCTTCGTGGGGCTGGTCGGCACCAGCATGGCACTGGGCCCGGCCCTGCAAACGCGACTCATGGATGTGGCAGAAGACGCCCAGACCATGGCTGCCTCCATGAACCATGCCGCGTTCAACCTGGCGAATGCGCTGGGCGCCTGGCTGGCCGGCGTCACCATCAAGATGGGCGCACAATGGTCCGCCACCGGCCTGGTAGGGGCGGCCCTGGCCATGGGCGGATTGCTGATTTTCCTGGCCGGCCGCAGCCTGGAAAAACGTAACGCCGTTACCACCGGCCTGCCCGCACAGACCGATCAATAACGGAACAGATAGCCCACGTTAACGGTGGTCAGGTCATTGTCGTCGTCATCCAGCTGCAGCCATTCCACCGTCAGGGCATTACGTTCGTTCAGCTTGATCGACGCCCCCATGCCGTAGGAGGGATCGCTGGCCACATCGTCTTCGCTATCGCCGCCGGCCACGGTGACCTCGCGCTTCACCGAGGAGTGCCCAAGTAGCACATAGGGGGACAGCGGCAAACGGTAACTCAGGCCCATTTTCAGATAGCCACCCACCAGCCATTGCGGGTCCACGCTAACCCGGGCCGTCTCCAGCCCGCCCTCATCGTCACTGACGCCATAACCCAGCCGCGCTTCCAGCGCGAGCAGGGTGTTGTACTGCCAGCCCCACACCGCCTGAACGCTGCGCGGTTGTGCATCATCACCAACAGGGATCTGCTGATCGAGCAGGTTGTACTGCACGCCCGCATAACCGGTCCGCAACGGATCATCACTGGCCCGCAGCGGCGCACTGACAATGACGCCAACCGCAACCAGCATGGCCAGCCCCATGCGCATCCCGAAAACTCGTCGTTCGTGTATTGTCATTACCGCTCCCTGGGTTATAAGGCTGGGCGACCGACGCCTCACGCCTCACGCCTCAAAGCTTAGATCAAAACCGGAGAAAGAACAGCGCTGATGTCGCTTCCGGGTTCGAGCATCAGGCGTCCGAAGAATTTACCCAAACGAAAAAAAGGCCGCACAGGCGTGCGACCCAAAACCTCTCGTGGCACACAGGCCACAACAGGCTATCGGCATTCACAACACAAACATTAACCCACCCCGGTTAACGCCCGTGAGGATCAGCGAATAGAATCTGGCTGGAAATACAGGTCATCGTGGTGGCAACCACACGGCGAGGATATTCATAAGGCGCTCTCCCAAGTCCATTTGGTGTTCGCCCTGCTGCCTGCGCGCTGTGCCCGCTTCTTGTCCCATTCACCTGTTCACGGTTATGTTTTCGAACAGGTTGGCAGTGGCATCAACAACGTATTGTTGCAACAGGATCCATTTTTTTCATCGTTATTATTGGCTGTCTGTCATTGGTGTTTTTCCAGTTACCCATGCCAGTAACTGCGTACTAGAATGCACCGACCCTTACACTGCAAACCTTGCGCCAGCGCACATTCCGGGCCACAAAATGTGGTTTTTTGTTACCGGAAAACCTTATCTCACACCGGCGGAAAGGGGCTCCGGTTGCACGAATTTACCGGTTACCGGAAAACGCACTTCCACTAACAGCCCGCCATGGGGATGGTTGGCCAGCTGAATTTCACCATGGTGCATGTCCACAATCCGTTTCACGATCGCCAGCCCCAGGCCACTGCCACTGAGAGTGCGCGCCTTTTCGCCCCGGGAAAACGGCTGTAACAGCAGAGGAATGTCTTCTTCACGCACGCCGCGCCCATGATCACGCACGGTAAGCACCACCTTGTTTTCGGTAACAGCGGTGCGGATTTCCACCGGCGAGGCGCCGTACTTGAGCGCGTTACCCACCAGGTTGGCCAGCATCCGTTTTACGGTCAGTCGTTTGAGCATTAACCGGGGCAGATCTTCCAGTTCGAACCGTAGCTGTTCGGCCGGGTACTTGCCGGCCACTTCCTGAATCAGGTCATTCAGGTTTTCAAAATCTGGCTGCTCATCCGCCCCGTCACGGATAAAGGAAATAAACTGATCGAGGATCGCATCCATATCCTCAATGTCTTCGACAATGCCTTTTGCCAGCTCTTCGTCCTGCATGAATTCCGCTGACAGCCGCAGGCGCGTTAGCGGGGTTCGCAAATCATGGGACACGCCGGCCAACAGCAATGCCCGATCCCGCTGGGCCTGCTGCAAGTCACGGGTCATTCGGTTAAAGGCGGTGTTAACCGCCTGGATTTCCTCCGGGCCGATGGTGGTATCCAGCACCGGCACCGCCTCGCCTCGCCCGACTTTCAAGGCCACTTTGGCCAGCCGGCGTAATGGCAAGTTCAGCCCCCGGGCAATCAGCAAGCCACCGATAATAGCAAGCAGGGGCACCGTGACTCCCCAGCCCAGCAACAGATAGCGATCGTAGTCCCGGAAGAACGCCATGGGCACACGCACCCATTGTTCACCAAACGACGGCGCATTCACCCACAGAACCGGTTGCCGGCTGTCTTCCAGGCGCACCGTCACCGGCTCTTCCAGCATGCCTTCCAGCTCTTCCTGAAAACGGCCCACCACCGGGCGTGACAACAGCATGCTGCCATCATGCAGCTTTTCCGGAATCGCCACCGCGATGCCGGTGGCACTACCCAGCCGGTCGGCCAGATCCGCATCCGCCGCCGCCCGCGAATCATCAAACGCCAGTTCCGCTTGCAACACCGTCAAGCGGGCGTATTCACGGATACCGGGCAGGTAGGCATTACGGGCAAAGAACCACAGGGTCAGCGCCTGGCTGATCCCAATCACCAGCCCCACCACAATGGCGGAGCGGACAAAGGCAGTGCGGGGATAGAGTGTCATTGATACATCGCCAGAAGCCTGACGCCGAACGCCAGACAAAGAAAAGAACTCCCGACTTTAAGCGTCAGGCCTCCGGCGTCAAGCGTCAGGCGTTCCTTAATCCGGCACAAACACATACCCCACACCCCAGACCGTCTGGATGTAGCGGGGCTTGGAGGGGTCGTCTTCCAGCAGGCGGCGCAGGCGTGAGACCTGCACATCGATGGAGCGCTCCATGGCCGACCATTCACGGCCCCGGGCCAGGCTCATCAGCTTGTCCCGAGTGAGCGGCTCGCGGGGGTTCTGCAGCAAGGCCTTGAGCACCGCGAATTCCCCAGTGGTCAGGCTTTGCGGATCACCATCACGGGTTAGGGTGCGGTTGGCCAGATCCAGAATCCAGGGCCCAAACGTCACCGACCCTACTTCCTTGCTGGGTGCCCCGGGCAGCTCGCGCACATGGCGGCGCAGCACCGCCCGGATACGGGCATCCAGTTCCTTGGGGTTGAACGGCTTGGGCAGGTAGTCATCGGCGCCGGCATCCAGGCCTTCAATGCGCTCGGCATCATCGCCCTTGGCAGTGAGCATGATGATCGGCATGACGTTCTCGGCCTCACGCAGGCGACGGCAGATCGACAGGCCATCTTCCCCCGGCAGCATCAAATCCAGCACCATCAGGGAATACAGCTCGCGGGACAGGGCACGGTCCATCTGTTCCGCATCGCCCACCGCCTTTACCGTATAGCCGGCTTCTTCCAGAAACCGTTGCAGCAGGCTACGCAGTCGCGCATCGTCATCCACCACCAGAATCTTGTCTTGTTGTTCGCTCACGGCACCTCCGAAGGTTTACTGGCCCCTGATTTACGCGTTGTGGTCCGAACGTGCAAGAAAATGGCACGAAGAGATTGTATAAAAACATTGCCAGCGTTGAAGATAGGGGGCTGCCGATAGGCACTCCCACAAGAAAACGCTAGAGTAGCTGGCTGAGAATCATTATCGATAAAGGATTTCCCTTGCGAGACCGCCCGAAACAACTTCCCCCGGTAGCCTTCGTTATTCTGGGCACGGTGCTGGCGATCATTCTGCTCGCCATCTTCAAACCGTCCGCCCCCACCCGCGACGTGGTGGACAACCATGCCCGGGTACGGTTCGTGCTGGCCGACCCCCAGGCGCGCTCGCCGCAGATCCAGCTGTTCGGCCGGGTGCAATCCCCCCGGGCGGCGGGCCTGACCGCCGTGGTCACTGCCAACGTGGACAGCATCCCGGTGCGGGCCGGCAACCGGGTCACCGAAGGCCAATTGCTTATCCAGCTGGACGACACCGAAGCCGCCCTGGCCCGGGACCGCGCCAAAGCCACCCGTGACGAAGCCGCCGCCCAGCTGGAAACCACCCGGCTGCGCTACCAGAGCGACAAGAAAAACCTGGCGCTGGAAAAGAAACTGGCGCAGTTGTCCGCCGATAATCTGGAACGCATCCAGTCCCTGCGTGAACGCAAGCTGGTGGCCCAGACCCAGCTGGACGAAGCCGAAGAAGCCCAGGCCCGGGCGGACCTGTCACTCAGCCAGCGGCAACTCAGCGTCAGTGATTTCCGTAACGAGCTGGCACGCATGGAAGCCCGCCTGGCCAGCGCCGAAGCCCAGCTGCAGCAAGCTGAAATCGACCTGGCCCGCACCACCGTCAACGCCCCCTTCGACGGCACCGTCACCCAGGTGAGCGTGGCCCCCGGCGAGCGGGTGCGCCCCGGCGAACCGCTGATCGACCTGTTTGCCGACACCGAACTGGAAGTGCGCGCGCAGATTCCCGACCGCTACCTTCCTGCCGTTCGCGAAGGACTGATCGCCGGCGACCTGACCGCCAGCACCCAGCTGGAAGGCCATACCCTGCCCTTGAATCTGAAACGGCTGGCCGGGGATGCGGCCGATGCCCGTGGCGGTATCGACGGCCTGTTTGCCTTCAGCGGTGACAGCGCCAAAGGGGTGCCCACCGCCGCGCTGGGCCGCCCGCTGACGATCACCCTGACGCTCCCCGCCCAGCCGCAACTGCTGGCGCTGCCGGCCACCGCCCTGCATGGGCTCGACCGCCTGTATCGCATCGACGCCGACCACCGCCTGCAGCGCGTGTCCGCCCATATCGTCGGGGAAGCCATCGATGGCGACCGCTCCCTGCTGTTGCTGCGCGCCGACACCCTGAAAGGCGGCGAACGCATCATGACCACCCAGCTGCCTCAGGCCATCGTCGGCCTGGCCGTGGACCCGCAACCGGTGCCCGGCAGTAACGCTGATACCGAAACCGATACCGAGACCCAGAGCAGCAGCCCGGAAACGGATGCAGAACCGGATAACCAGGGCGGTGACAGTGAGTGAGTCGCGGGGCCTGATTGCCAGCTTTACCGAACACAAGGTTGCCTCCAACCTGCTGATGGCGCTGATGATCATGCTCGGGGTGCTGGGCCTGACCCGGCTGAACACCCAGCTGTTCCCGGATTTCGATTTCGAGTACGTCACCGTCACCATCCCCTGGCGCGGCGCCAGCCCGGAAGATGTGCAACGCTCCATCACCATTCCCGTTGAGCAGGCCCTGAAAACCCTGCCCAACACCCGCAAGTTGATCGCCCGCTCCCAGCAGGGCGCCAGCGCCATCTTTATTGAACTGGAAGACGGCAGTGACCTGGGCCTGACCCTGGATGAAGTGCGTCAGCGCATCGACTCCATCCGCAACCTGCCACAGGATGCCGAACGCCCGGTGATTCAGAAAATCACCCGCTATTCCCTGGTCACCTCAATTCTGGTGTCCACGGAAAACGGCAGCCGGAAGGAACTGCGCACGCTGGTGCGGGAAATGGAAGATGAGCTGCTGGCGCTGGGCGCCGGCAAAGTGGAATTCATCGGCCTGCCGGAAGAAGAAATGGCCATCCAGGTGCCCACCAGCACCCTGCACGATCTGGGCATGACC